>JBBQMQ010000326.1:0-5213 GCA_038329115.1 Bacteroidales bacterium | reverse complement strand
TAAAAGAAATCCCTATTGAACTGAACTTTCGGGTTGAGCAATCGCAGGATGGTAATGCGTTATACTTCAGAACCTATTTAGAAAAATATTTGCAAGATTGGGAAGAAGAAAACGGCTATGACATTTATTCGGACGGACTTAAAATATATGTTAGCATCGATTCGCGCATGCAAAAATATGCTGAAGAAGCGGTGAACAAGCAAATGAGTCAGTTGCAAAACCGGTTTTTTGAGCATTGGCGCGGCCAAAATCCATGGCAAGATGAAAACCACGTGGACATTAAGAACTTTGTTGAAGATATAGCCCGAAAAACAACGGTGTATGCTGCTTTGGACAATAAATACAACAGCAATACCGATTCAATTAATAAGTATTTGAATTTAAAACATCGTACTAAAGTTTTCGATTACAAACGGGGAGAAAAAGATACCACGTTCAGTGTTATGGATTCCATCCGGTACATGAATCATTTTATGCACAGCAGTTTTGTGGCAATGGAATCGGAAACCGGAAATGTGCGTGCCTGGGTTGGCGATATAAACTTTAAATACTGGCAATACGATAAAGTAGCTCAGTCTAAACGACAACCGGGATCGACGTTTAAACTATTTGTTTATACGGCTGCCATGATGAACGGCATGTCGCCCTGTGATATGATGACTGACAAACCTGTAACATGGACTTACGATGAAAAAGGGGTACAAAAAACCTGGAGTCCTCACAATGCAAACGGTTATTGTCTGGGTTATCCGGTTTCGTTGAAGAATGCTTTTGCGCAATCCATTAATACCATCGCCGTTCAGATTGCACAAAAAATTGGCATTCCTGAAATTATTAAATACGCGCATTTACTGGGAATAAATACACCGCTCGAAGATAAACCTTCCACTTGCTTAGGCTCATCGGATGTTTCGCTTTTGGAGCTGGTAAATTCATTTGCCACGGTCATAAACGAAGGGAATTATCACGAACCTGTTTTGATTACACGAATTGAAGACAAAGATGGAAACATAATTTACCAACCAAATACCGTGCAAAAAAGGGCAATTCCATACGAAGATGCCTGGCTGATGACCGAACTGCTTAAGGGCGGGATGACAGAGCCGGGTGGCACTTCACAAGCTCTGTGGAGTTGGGATATTCACCGTTACAAAACCGACTTTGGTGGCAAAACCGGAACTTCATCCAACCATTCGGATGCATGGTTTGTAGGCGTTTCACCTAAGCTGGTAGGTGGCGCATGGGTTGGTGGAGAGCACCGCAGCGTACACTTCCGCACGGGACAACTTGGACAGGGAAGCCGCACGGCATTACCTATTTTCGGACTGTTTATGGAAAAAGTGTTGAAAGACGAAAGCCTTAAACAATACCGGGGAAAATTCCCGACAAAACCGAAAGAAGAAATTTCCCGCGAGTACGGTTGCCGCACCTATTTACGACCCGATTCCACTGCTGTTGACACTACAGAAATGGACACAGACGATGCTGCCGTAGAAGATATTCCGGTTCCGGATGCAGAAAAACCGGTAGAATAAGACTTATAAGCTTACCATTATAACCGAGAAAAGCAGATGAAATTCATCTGCTTTTCTCGGTTATATTTACTGTAATTGACAAGTTTTTAAAGTAGCTATAATTCTTTGGCACAGATTGCAAATCTTAACATCCTAGTTCGCGAAACTTTTTCCCCGTAACATAAAAACGTGTTCGAACATTAGAATAAAACAACAATGGCTGAACTGCAAAAGCAATTCAGCCGTTGATATATTTAAAAAAGTAATGTTTAGATAATCAGCATAGCATCGCCATACACACCAAATTTATAACCTTCTTTAATTGCAATTTCATAGGCCTTCATTACCTGATCGTAATCGCCAAATGCCGCTGTAAGCATTATCAACGTTGAATAAGGTAAATGGAAGTTCGTAATTAAGGCATTGGCAACCGTAAATTCGTAAGGAGGAAAAATAAATTTATTTGTCCAGCCATCGTAAGGTTTAATTTTGCCTTCGGTTCCAACCACCGTTTCCAAAGCACGCATCACCGTTACTCCTACGGCACAAATGCTGCGGTTCTCGTCGTGAGCCTGGTTCACTGTGTCAGCCGTTTCAGCCGGAACAGACATTTGTTCGGAATCCATTTTATGTTTAGTGAGATCTTCCACATCAATTTCGCGGAAATTTCCCAAACTCATGTGTGAAGTGAGGTATGTAGTATCAATTCCTTTAATTTCCATGCGTTTCATCAACTCACGGCTAAAGTGCATCCCAGCTGCAGGAGCTGAAACAGCACCTTCGTTTTTCGCAAATATGGTTTGGAAACGATCGGCATCATCTGCTTCTACGGGACGGGAAATATTTTTAGGCAGCGGAGTTTCGCCCAATGCATACAGTCCTTTTTTAAACTCTTCGTGTGTTCCGTCGAAAAGGAAACGAAGTGTACGACCACGGGAAGTTGTATTATCAATAACTTCAGCAACAATTGAATCGTCTTCACCAAAATAAAGTTTATTCCCGATACGTATTTTGCGAGCCGGTTCAACCAATACATCCCAAAGTCTCATTTCGTGATTCAGTTCACGCAACAAAAACACTTCGATTTGTGCACCAGTTTTTTCTTTATTTCCAAATAACCGGGCAGGAAAAACTTTCGTATCATTAAAAACGAACAAATCATTCTCGTTAAAATACTCAAGTACATCCTTGAACGTACGATGTTCTATCTCGCCTGTTTTGCGGTGTAAAACCATCATTCTCGATTCATCACGATGTTTAGACGGATACTGCGCAATTAGCTCATCCGGTAACTTGAATTTAAACTTAGATAACTTCATATGTTTCTTGTTTGTATACAACTACCCCCAACCCCTAAAAGGGAGTTGAAGTTAGTATTTATTGTTAATATATTTTTTTTTAGATATCCTGATAGGTATCTATTCTAATTTCCTGTAATTTATCCAAATTCCCCTTCAGGGGTTATTATTTCTTTTTCCAAATGTTCAACCAAATCCTCAATTTGCCAACAATCTTCCAATTTCACATCGCCAATTCGGGTTCGTTCCAATGCAATTAAATGCGCTCCACTTCCTAAGGCAACTCCGATATCACGAGCCAACGCGCGGATATAGGTTCCTTTGCTACAAACCACCTTAATTTTGAGAACAGGTAATGTAAAATCCAGTATTTCAATCTCATCTATAACCAACAACTTCGGTTTTAGTTCAACTTCCTGCCCATCCCGGGCATAATCGTAAGCACGCTTACCATCCACTTTCACAGCAGAATAAGCCGGCGGAATCTGCGATATCTCACCCACAAAATGTGGAATGACTTTATCCACCAATTCACGCGTAATATGTTCGGTTGGAAAAGTAGCATCAACCGGCAATTCCAAATCGAATGATGGCGTTGTGGCACCCAACTCTAACGTGGCAATGTATTCTTTCGTCTGATACTGAAAACTTTCAATCAATTTTGTTGATTTTCCGGTACAAATAATCATTACGCCCGTCGCCAACGGGTCGAGTGTGCCCGCGTGACCCACTTTCAGCTTTTTCAGTTGTAGGGTTTTCTGAAGTTTCCACCGCAACTTGCTCACCAGATTGAACGAAGTCCAGTGTAATGGCTTCGCTACATACAACACTTCACCCTTTACAAAATCCATTATAAAATGCTTAAATCAACTCCCAACATCAACAATATCAAAATGGCGGCTCCTACCGCAATGCGATAATATCCAAATGCTTTAAAACCATATTTTGTAAGGAAGCTGATAAAGAATTTTATAGCAACCATGGCAACAACAAATGCCACTACATTTCCCAGTAAAAGTTCTTTTAAATTGTCCGACAACATTGCTTTTCCTGCCGGATCCATAAATAATTTCAGCAATTTATATCCCGATGCGGCTGCCATGGTTGGAACTGCTAAAAAGAATGAAAATTCAGCTGCATTTTTTCGTGTCAGTTTTGTTGTCATACCACCTACAATACTTGCCATGGAACGCGAAACACCCGGAATCATGGCAATACATTGCATAAAACCGATTTTCAACGCTCTTTTCCAGTCCATTTCCTGGTCTTTATCAGGGTATTCAAACCATTTATCAACGAATAACATCAACACTCCACCCAACACCAACATAACAGCAACAACCGTTACATTTTCGAGTAAACTGTCAATTTTTTCACTAAATAAAAAGCCAATAACCAATGCTGGGATTACTGCAATAAGTAATTTCCAGTAGAAATCAAATGTTTGAAAAAAACGTTTCCAATATAAAACTACTACAGATAAAATTGCTCCAAATTGAATATTCACGGTAAAAGCTTTTACAAACTCAGAGCTTTCGATGTTTAATAACTTTTGAACAATAATCATGTGTCCGGTTGAGGAGATGGGCAGAAACTCGGTCAATCCCTCAACTATTCCTAAAATGATAGTATGCAGAATGCTCATACTTATTTAGCTTTCGGTTTGAACAGAATGGCAAAAACTATGAAAAGAAAACCAAAGAATGAAATCATTGGACCAACGGTGATACGACGTGTACTGAAAATATCAGGGTTGAATTCGGTTTTGGTTGTTGAACCGGTCATTAGAATAAAACCAAGTACAATAATTGCAAAACCTACGGCAATCAAAATCGCGTTGATTTTGCCAAGTGTAAAACGTTTATTTTCTTCCATAATGCTATTATATATTTGTTGATTGAATATTAGTTTAACTGACTTATTTACTTTTATATTGAATACATATCGTTTGAATGCATCTTCAAAAATTTTCCCACAGCATAATACGAAGAAGCTGCAGTAAGCAGAACGCCCAACAGAATGACAATGAAACCGACAATAAATGCTGTGAGAGGTTGAATAAGCATGCCGGGCATACCAAATTCAAATTGAATATATTCAACCATTCCTACCAATAATACAATGGAAATTATGGCAGCGTATAACCCGTTCAGCATGCTTCGTCCGATATAAGGACGACGAATAAACCAGGAAGTGGCACCAACCATTTTCATAGTATTAATCAGGAAACGATTGGAATAAACGGTTAGCCGAATGGTATTATAAATAAGTGCAACTGAAATAATAAGTAAAACCACAGCCAGACCTAACAAAATCAAACTGAATTTTCTTACATTTTCATTCACCAGACTTACCATATCTTTTTGATAAGCAACACGGTTAATATGTTCGAATGATTTCA
>JBBQMQ010000325.1:0-5214 GCA_038329115.1 Bacteroidales bacterium | reverse complement strand
AATAGAATTGTCAAGTTCCATGAGCGAAACTAACCTTTTTCCCCAATCCTGAGTTTTAAAAATCACATCTTCATGTACAAAGCACAAAAAAGGATTATTTGCTTTTTCAATACCGATATTGTAAGCCTCACATATAGAATATTTCGCATGATTTTCAATTGCAATCAACTCATATTCCAGTCCAATAGTTTTATCCAAATTCTCAGAGAATTTTTTGAATAAATCAGGTTTATGAGTTGAAACTATAATTGAAATCATTGGAGATTATTTAACTTTTACTACATTTGCATATTGCGTAAACCGCATATCCTTAAAGAAACCGAATGATAGGAATATTAATAACTTTTCTTTCCAACTTTGACAAGGTCGCAAACCCTCTTGAATAACTATAGAATAACCACACTCTGCGAAGAATCGTTTCATGCTTTTCGATGTAAAAAATCTCAAGTGCGTTTTATCTAAAATTCCTCCTTCTTCTCTATATCTGAAATCAGCAGAGGTAATTATCTCGGTCAAATTCCCTATATATCTGAAATTTGGAATTGAAGAAACAACAACTCCATTTGGTGCAAGAAGTTCTTTGGTGTTTGAAAGTGCTAACCAAGGATCGCTGAAATGCTCAATTACATCGTTGAAAATAACACAATCAAAATAATTAGCCGGAAGTTCTTTAAAAACAATATTAAAATCACCGGAAAGAACTTTTAATGCAATTTTAGATGCTTTTTCAGCTGCTTCTTCATTCATTTCAATTCCCCAAACCTCACAGGATTTGTTTTTTTGAAGATGACTAAGAAAAAGTCCTTCACTGCAACCTACTTCAAGAATTTTTGTTGCATTTTCAGGAATGTACTTGAACATCTCTTCTCGAAATGAGCGATTATAATAATTTGTGTCATTCATATTTATCTAAGTTTTAATATTTCATTTGCAGCTTTTTCTGCGGCTTGTCCTTTTCCATACAAATCAATGCTAAAGTCTGATTTTTTGGTTTTGAAAAATTCAAATGCGTGTATCAATTTTGCCTGATTACTTCCTGTCAGGATATTAAATCCATTCTCAACTAATTCTACCCATTCGGTCTGCTCACGTAACGTAATGCAATGTTTGCCAAAAAAGAATGCTTCTTTCTGAACGCCACCACTGTCGGTAATTACCAACTCGCATGATTTCAGCAACATTATCATATCAAAATATCCGACCGGATCAATTAATTTAAATTCCGGAATAATATTTTGTTGAACAAGAATATTTCGGGTGCGTGGATGAATCGGAACTACTACCGGAACCTGGCGATTAATTTCATTTAATCCGGCAATGATATTCTTCAGATTTTCAGGTGAATCTGTATTTTCCTGACGATGAATTGTAGCCAAAATAAACGTAGGCAATTCGATTTGATTTAAAATATCCGATTTCTGTTCTGCTGTGGCAGCATAATAAATGGCTGCATCTTGCATTACGTCACCATTTTTGAAAATCTGAATAGGGAAATTATCAAAACCTTCGCGTTTTAAATTGCCGACAGCCGTATCAGTAGGGCAAAAAAGCACATTTGAAATCCGGTCAGTCAGAATGCGATTGATTTCTTCCGGCATTTGCATGTTATATGAACGTAAACCAGCTTCAACATGAATAAGCGGAATATGTAATTTGGAAGCTGCCAAAGCACCTGCCAGTGTAGAATTTGTATCACCATAAACCAGAACGCCATCAGGTTTCTCTTTTAGCAATATTTCTTCAATTCCTTCCAACATTCGACCGGTCATTGCTCCATGCGTTAGCCCATGAATGTCAAGTTGATAAGCTGGTTTTGGAATTTCCATTTCTTCGAAAAAAACGTCCGACATATTCGCATCAAAATGTTGTCCGGTATGAATAATCAATTCTTCAATTCCTAAAAGTTGGAATTGACGGCTTAATGTTGCTGCTTTTACAAATTGAGGTCGGGCGCCGACAATGGTTATAATTTTTTTCATAAAGTATCTAGTAATTTTGCTAATTCACCGGTTAGAGATCGACGTGAGAAACGTTCAACTGATTTTGGTTGAATATTTAGTGTGTTGGATCTGAATTGATTATAGAAATAAAGAATAGCCTTTTTTGTATTTATTATATCGTTGAAATCAATTATTTTGCCTGTACCTGTTTCATTTAAAACTGCTGCTGCATCACCATCAATTGGACCAATAGCCAAAATAGGACGCTTAGCTGCCAGATATTCGAAGAATTTACCAGTCAGGATTCCTTTTGCATTATCGGATTGATTTATTAATAGTAAAAGAATTTGAGATGTATATTGCTTTGCAATAGCTTCTTGGTGAGAAATATAGTCAATTTTAATCAAATTCTTATCTAAATTTAAAAGGCTTATATCTTCAAGAACAGAAAAATCAACTTTTCCAATCAGTTGTATTTGTAAATCTGCTTTAAATTCAGGGTTTTCATTACAAATTTCAGCAAGCACTTTCCAAACTGTTTTAGGGTTTCGGGCAGCATTTAATGTGCCGATATGTGAAATCGAAAACTTTTTATCTAATTTTAGTTCTTTTGCAAGAATATCCGAATCATCGTATCCGTTCGAAATTACCTGAATTTCCTTTGGTTTCAAAAGCTCATATTCTTCTTTCATTCCTTTCGAAACAACCAAGACGCAATCAGCATTCTTAATTATTCTATTTTCCAGATGATGATGAATTTTATCAGCAACGAAGTTAAGATTCAAATCTTTATAAAAATCAATATTTGTCCACGGATCGCGAAAATCTGCAATCCAGTGTATCTCAGGAAAATTCTTTTTTACCCCTAAACCAATCATGTGCATCGAATGTGGTGGTCCGGTGGTAATGATGGCATCAACCTTGTTTTCTTGCAAAAAATGAGTGAGGAATTTCACAGACGGTTTAATCCAAAACCGCCGGGGATCCGGAATCAGGAAATTTCCGCGTATCCAAATCGATATTTTATCCTTCCAACCTTGTTTTTTGTTTTCTGAAATAAATCCGGCATTAATCGGTTCGTCTTTTTTGCCGGTCAGATTCCGATAAAAATTATATGGCTCCCAAATTGGTGTCTTTATTACCTGAATATCAGTCGAAATATCTTTTTCAAAACTAGTATCAAACGAAGGATATTCAGGGTTTTCGGGTGTGAAAATGATTGGTTCCCAGCCAAACTCACGAAGATATTTAGTGAATTTTACCCAACGTTGGACTCCTGCGCCTCCACTGGGAATCCAGTAATAAGTTATTATAAGAACCTTTTTCATGTGACCCCTAACCCCTAAAGGGGAATAATTTACTTAATAGTTTCAATTGCTTTTTGTAATCGTTTAATCGTTTCGTCTTTCCCAATAATGGCTGTAATATCAAACATGTGAGGACCTTTCGGTTCACCCACAACTGATAACCGGAATGCATTCATTATGCTACCAAGGTTATATTCTTTGTTTGTAATCCATTCTTTTACAATTATTTCTGTGTTTTCTGCTGAAAAATCATCAATCGAATTCAAAATTTCAATCAATTCAGTCAATTGAGCTGGTGTTTCTGATTTCCAACGTTTTTGAATGGTTTTTGAATCATATTCAGTCGGAGCAACAAAGAAAAAGCTTGATTGGTCCCAAAGTTCTTTTACAAAATTAGCCCGTTCTTTTACAAGTGAAACAATTTTTTCTATTTTTCCTAAATCTTCAGTAATATCTTTTTCCTTCAGAATTTTCTGAAATACTTCAGCAAGCTCATCATTGTCTTTTGATTGCAAATATTTATGATTGAACCATTTCCCTTTTTCGTAATCGAACTTAGCTCCACTTTTACTCACGCGGTCAAGCGAAAACAAGTTAATAAGCTCATCCATTGAGAAAATTTCCTGTTCAGTTCCGGAATTCCACCCCAACAATGATAAGAAATTGACTACAGCTTCCGGAAAATAACCAGCTTCGCGATAACCTGAAGAAGTTTCACCGGTTTTTGGGTCTTTCCAGTTTAAAGGAAAAACCGGAAAACCAAGGCGGTCGCCATCTCGTTTACTGAGTTTTCCATTTCCATCCGGTTTGAGCAGCAAAGGTAAATGCGCAAATTCCGGCATAACTTCTGTCCAACCTAAATAGCGGTAAAGCAAAACGTGGAGTGGGGCAGAAGGCAGCCATTCCTCACCACGAATGACGTGAGAAATCTCCATCAAATAATCATCCACAACATTGGCGAGGTGGTAAGTTGGCAATTCATCCGAAGACTTAAAAAGTACTTTATCATCGAGTACAGAAGAATTGACAACAACTTCTCCGCGAATCAGATCCTGAACTTTTATTTCTTCATTTGGTTCAATTTTGATCCGAACCACATATTGTTCACCGGATGAAATTCGTGCTTTTACTTCGTCAACCGACAGTGTAAGTGAATTTATCATTAATCCACGTGTGCTTGCATCATATTGAAAATTAGCAATTTCCGCACGTTTGCTATCTAATTCAGCCGGTGTATCAAAAGCTACATAAGCCAACTCTTTTTCAAGCAATTGGTCAACATATTTTCTGTATATGGTTTTCCGTTCACTTTGGCGATAGGGTGCATGTTTACCCAATGTCCCGGCTCCAATTCCTTCATCAATAGTTATTCCCAACCAGTTAAGTGATTCAACAATATATTCTTCAGCTCCCGGCACAAAACGAGCCGAATCGGTATCTTCAATACGAAGGAGCATGTCGCCACCGTGTTTTTTTGCAAAAAGATAATTGTATAATGCGGTTCTAACGCCGCCAATATGTAATGGTCCGGTTGGACTTGGTGCAAAACGCACTCTTACTTTTTTGTTCATTTTTAAACGTAGTAATTTTAAACTTACCCAATTGTAAGCAGGCGCAAATTTACGCAAAATACGCAAGTAATTTTTTTATTTTATTATTCTTTATTTTTTGAAAATATAGTACACAAAAATAACACATTTTGTTGAAATTCTGCTGATAAGCTAAAACAAAAAACCTTCCGAATTATTTCGAAAGGTTTTTTATAAATTGTAAATTGTCAATGAATAAATTGTCAATGAATTTACTCCTGATTCAATGTTACTCGTTTAAAAGCGACGCAGGTTAAATGTTTTTTTGCAAGCAGTTCTTTTACTGTTGTTTTTCCGACATCTTCACCGCCTCCTTCGTACTTTTGTTCTAAAAGGGTATATTCTTTGAAGAATTTTGCCATACGTCCAGCGGCAATA
>JBBQMQ010000324.1:0-5217 GCA_038329115.1 Bacteroidales bacterium | reverse complement strand
ATTTAGCACAGGCGAATATATTGACGGGTATTCGTTAGCTGGTTATCAACATATTTACAACACAGCCTGGAGAAATTTAACTAAAGCTGCTCTTTGTGCATTCGCAGGAGACATATCAGTAGTCTGATAAAACAAAAAAGTTATAAAGTCGAAACGCGAAACGAACTAAAGCAGAAAATAAGATGAAAAATAAGTATTTATACGTATTGACTTATATATTTTAAATGCTTTAAATTTGTACTGTAGCGTGAAAGATAAAAAGCTCTGCAGGAGTGCAACTAAAACAATAGCGCTATTTTGTGAGGATGCTTTAAAGAAGTTGATAGGCCGGGAATTGTTAATGAACTTTTTCCGGCCTTGGTGTCTCATATAAGTATCCTTTCAAATAATTGTAGAGAAAACTCAATAGCTCTAGAGTAAATAAAACAGAATTCAATCATTTAACATCTTACCACTATGAAAGCAAAATATTTAATTTTCAGCATGGATCTTAGCGAAATGGAATTACATGTATTAGAAATGGAACTAGATGTATTATTTGATCTTGATTTTAAAAGATTTATGTCAGAAGGAAAGAGTAAATTTTCGATAGGTTATTATTGGTTGGCAAGTGTACGAGATTTGAAAGAACTGATTTTTGAAGCGAAAAGAGGAAACACTGTACTACTAAGCTATACTTTATCGATGGTAATATTAAAGCTAGGACTAACAAGAGAACTAATAAATACAAATACAGTAAAAGAAGCGAAAAAAGGAGCGGCAATAATAAACAGATCAATAACCAGACTGGAAAGAATATTAGCTAAAAAAATGGAAGAGAATCAGAACGGAGAATAGCGGGCGAAGCTTGGTTTATCTACAATTAGCAGATTTCATTTTTTACAATCATGGCACAAAAAGAATTTGTACTTATCCCGCATATAGTTGTCAATCCTTCAAACGTGGTATTTTATAACGAATTCCATTCAGACCATCCAAGGACCAGAAGTAATGCAATATTCATAGATGTAAATTTACAAGTGGAGGAACAAACCAAATTCTTAAGAAGCACGAGAAAGGCAAACGGTAATGTCAGTGACAATGCTAAAAGGAAAATGAGTAAAGCGATTGAATACCTAGTAACCACAGCACAACAGAAAAAAGTACACGAAAAACTGACAGGTAAAATAATTCAATTCAAGGTAGCTTTTATAACTCTGACACTCCCAAGCAAACAAGAACACCCAGACACAGAAATAATAAATAGATGTTTGAACAGCTTACTAATCGAATGTAAAAAGTTTTATAATGTCAAAAACTATGTATGGCGAGCCGAAAAACAAAAAAATGGTAATTTACACTTTCACATATTATTTGATGCCTTTGTGCCGTGGTACCAGTTAAGGGATCGTTGGAACCGGATCATAAACAAGCTTGGTTATGTAGATAGATTTCAAGAAAAACACGGCCACACGACACCAAATTCAACAGATATTCACAGCACACGACGAATTAAAAATATAAAAGCCTACTTAGTCAAATACATGGCAAAAGCACCAAATCAAGAACAAACAGAAGGAAATGAGCCAACGGAGGAAATAAAACAAGAAGGTAGAATCTGGTCATGTAATCAGGAACTTAGTAGAACGAAAGGATTAAATTTAATCGTTGATACTGAAATAGAACAGGAAATGAAGCGTATATTTGATTCAGGGAAGTCTAGAAAGTACGAAGGAAATTATTTTACTGTATATTATTTTGATTATCATTTACTGCTAAAGGTCGGGTCCCATGTTCTTTTTAAATACTTTTCTGACTATCTTTTTGAACAGCTTCAGTTCTCCGAACAGTTGAAATTCACAGGATAACCCCAAACCCCCGCCGGCGAACCCCAAACCCCAAGAAACACCCCCACGCCCACGCACATGGCAAAAATGGCATGTCACGCTTTTTGCAAGTTTCTACGGTAGCACCTTTTTCCGGTCGTGCCTCCCTTCAAAAGAAGCTCCCTGCAAAACGCAAAAATCCCGCCATTCATTTTTTCCCCTAAGCTTTTGAAAACATAACGCGCAATTATAGGAACGCGAACCCCAGAACGCCGTCCTATAATTGGACGCTATGTTCAAAAGCCGCACACCCCCCACACGCGCTCGCTTAAACGTTGCACTCCATTCCCACCCACCAACAAGGTATCCACCCGTCCGAGCGGAGACGCCCCCAAGCCCCCGCCTAAAAAGTGGCCTATTTCCTTCGGCAAAATTTAAGACAGTGTTTACTGGGTATAAAAGGTGAATTTTAATAAAAACCTGTTTACGATTTTAAGCAGGTTTTTTTATGCTTTTAACGACTGACTAATACAATGTAACCACCGGGACGATGAAAAGCCCGTAAAAATGAAAATTTTACCCTAAAAATTAAAAATAACGGTGCGGTGATGGTGCGGTTATGATTTTTTTTGTTTAACCTTTGCATACTGTTTCACCTAAAAACCAAACCCATGAAACCACTAACAAAAATTTTTGCTATCTCCCTGATCGCTCTGGTCGCATTAATGGCAATGGTATATCTCGCAATTGCCAGTTCCGACCAAACCCAAATTTTCAACATCAGTTCAACCTTAATATCAGGTCCAGGCAGTGACAAAGTGACTGAATTCTTTGCCCATTATTGGCCATTTATCGCGCTGGTCGCTTCGGAGCTTATTGTATTCGTACCTATCAAAGCAAATGGACTAATTCACGCCTTAATCGAAATCGGCAACAGTCTTTTTGCTAAAAAATAGCTAGTTTTTAGTATTCATTAATAAATTTTACACCATGAAAATGAAATTTGGAGCCATCGTAACAGACGGCCGCGGAAAAATCGGAGGTCATGTCGCCTCAAAAAATCGTGGAGGTTCATACCTTCGGACGAAAGTAACCCCAAGCAATGCCCAAACAGTAGCCCAAAACGCTGTACGTGCAATTTTTACCACTCTTTCCCAAGGTTGGAGAGATTTGACCCAAGCACAGCGCGACGCTTGGAATGCTGCAGTAACTGATTTCGCAAGGACGAACATCTTCGGGGATCTCATCAACCCTTCAGGGATCAACCTTTACCAACGGTTGAACAACAATCTGATGTCAATCGGCGCAGCTGCAATCGTATCACCACCCCTTCCCGCTGCAGTTGCAGAGTGTATTCTTACCAGTGCTACCAATGCAGTTGGAGCCGCAACAATGACGTTGGTTTTGGGTGACGCGGTTCCTGCCAACGTTTCTGTCAAAGTGTTTGCCACCGCTCCAACCAGTGCAGGCAAGTCATATGCAAAGGGAATGTTCAGAGCGATTACAGTTTTGGCGCCAGCAGCCGGGACCCCGGTTAACATCAAAGCCGCTTATATTTTGAAATTCGGCAGCCAGGGTGAAATCGGACAAAAAATCTTTTTCAAAATTGTGCCGGTCAACATGACCACCGGCCAGACCGGAGCGGCCAGTTCTGCTGAAGTAATTTCTGCTGCATAGTTTTGAACTTTGCAAATCCAAGAAACCCAGCCGGAAAAGGTTGGGTTTTTTTTGCTTAACTTTTAAATTTCACAACCATGGCACGAATAAAATACGCTGAAGGACAAGCCCCAAAGAGAAACGAGCATAAAGGTTTCACGTTTCAGCCGAACAGATACGGCCAATCAATCCTTTCAAGCCAGAAAAACGACCGTTGGCGAAACACCCGCCAGACGAACCGAAAATACAATCTCATGACGGCGGTCACCAATTGGCGCAACCTTTCACAAGGAACTAAAACCAATTGGGCAACCTTTGCAGCAACCTACCCACAGCCCTGTAAATTTCCCGGATCAGGAAATTTATCAGGCTATCAGCTATTTATTAAAAGACAGCAGTATCTTTTTCTAAACTATGGCATCTCCGGCGAATACATGGAAGCGCCTTTTTCCGAAGTTCTCACATTGGACCCGTACACGGTCACCATCGATCAGACAGAGAATTGTCTCGACGTAACTGAATTATATATAAAATCATTTGGCATCATTCCACAGGTCGGAAATTACGTACTTTTAAAAGTTCTGCCTTATGCCATCAATTCCGGGCAATTCTTCCCGATCATAACTCAAACCGTTGAGATCCTCGAAAGCTTCCTAGATGGCCTTTTTGTATCTCTCCATCTACCTGCTAATATCAAAGACATTGTTTTCAGTGTCTATCTTTCAAAACAAGTTCATGAATCAGTCGTTTACAGCGGCACAAAAACTAGATATATGGGATGCTTTACAACAAAAACATTTCTGGGACTTACCGACACCCCGAATAGTTACGTTAACCAAGCCGGTAAAAAAGTAGTAGTAAGAGAAGACGAAAAAGGTTTAGAATTCGTCGAAAATTCTGGAGGAGGTTTAACATGTGCCGACCTGCCAGACTGCCCAACAATTATTGGCATAGTAGAACAGATTTCAGACCTTGAAGAAGACGTTCAACAGGTTGCAGAAAACGCTATCACATGTGCAGACCTTCCGGCATGCCCGACGATAATAGCCATAAATGCAAATATTTCTAATATAATTGATGCATTATTAGCAACTACAGCCAATGCAATACCCGCGATAAAAAATGGTTTTTTATACAACTTTTTTACCGCCATTGATCCACGAAATATAGCTCCTGCCGGATTTAGAGTTGCAACCGAAGCCGACTGGAATACTTTAATAACATACCTTGGAGGCACAAGTTCTGCCGGTGGTCACATGAAATTAAACGATTTACTTTACTGGCTTTCAATATCTCCCGGAAACGATAACTCATCAAAATTATCTCTAAAAGGTTCGGGCTATAGATTCTCTGATGGGAGTTTTTATGACCGTAAAAATGTAGGATTATATTGGACATCGACAGAAGCATCGTCCGTAAATGCTTACTGTAAATATTTTGGCTACTCAGTCAACACCGCAGTAACATATCAATTCGCGAAAATTATTGGTGGAGCAATTCGCTTAATTGCAACATCAGGAAACCCGACTAAATGTATAGGTAACGATGGGCGCATTTATGGCACAATTCAAATAGGGACGCAAACATGGATCAATCAGAATTTAGCTGAAACAAAATTTAGCACAGGCGAATATATTGACGGGTATTCGTTAGCTGGTTATCAACATATTTACAACACAGCCTGGAGAAATTTAACTAAAGCTGCTCTTTGTGCATTCGCAGGAGACATATCAGTAGTCTGATAAAACAAAAAAGT
>JBBQMQ010000323.1:0-5227 GCA_038329115.1 Bacteroidales bacterium | reverse complement strand
CAGTTGCAGTAGCAGCGAAATTAACCGCTGCCCCTTGATTGATAGAAATATTTGAAGCTGGTAAAGTAAGCGTACATGCTGGTGGAGTATTAACTCCTACAACCGTAATTTTAGAAGAAATTGTAGAATCGTTGTTGTTGTCAAAAGCAACGGCGTATAATTCGCTAGTACCAATTGGAAGATTGGCAACAGAAAATGTATAGGGCGATGTGGTTTTAGAAGCATAGTATTCGCCACGATAATATAAATCCACTTTAGCAATAGTGCCATCCACATCAGCAGCATTTACAGTTACAGGCAATGAAGTACCAGCAGTATGTGTGGCGTTATTTACAGGCGAAGCGATACTTGTAGTCGGTTTGTAGTTTGCCCGCTGAACCACTTCAAAATCATCAATATGCATAAACACATAATTTATACCAACTCCCTTAAGAAGAATATAGTGTGTTCCAGCTGGTGGATTAATAAAATCTAAGGTTTGTTTAGCGTAACTAGTACCCAGAAAAGGAGTTGAACCTATCAGAACTTCATTACCATTAAAACTATTCGAAGTATTGTAATATACTTCAATTTTACGTGAATTGGCTGAAGCTGATTTGGCCATAAAACGCACCTGATACGGTCTGTTTGCAGTAAAACTGACAGCAGGAGAGATCATAAAGTTTGGAATCCCAATAGCTTTGCAACGTACCGCATTTGAGCCATCAATGCCTTCCAATGTAACTATCTTATAGTCGTTACCACCTGTATTAGTTGAAAACAACCAAGATCCAGTTCCATTTTCAAAATTATCGAATAGAAGAGTTTGACTACTAGAATTAGTAGAAATTAAAAAGAACAGTATGAAATATAAGATGAGTTTTTTCATTTTTTTACTTTTTAGTAAAAGACATCGAAGTTTGTGATGAATCACCACAAACACCGATGTCAATTTGTTTTGTTGAAAATAAAAATTACTTTACAAGTATTTTTTCAATTCTTAAGTCATTACCTGAATTAATTGTTGCTTTGACAATATAATTACCTGTTGGAAGTGTTATCGTTTCTCCATTTACAGTTCCTTTCCAAACGGAAAGTCCATTAAAACTAAAAACTTCGACATTTCCCGGAGCAGATAGTTTTATTCCACCTTTAACTAATTTGATAATTGAATTCTCAGCATTGGTGTCATAAATACCTGTTGTGGTCAAAGTTACAGGCAACGGACTACTTTCTACCGACCAATCACCCAAATTATCCTTTGCTTTTACAGTTATTGAATAGGTTAATCCAGCAGATAATCCAGTAATATTAAAGGTATTGGTTGTAGATGTTCCAACAGAAATCCCATCTTTAAAAACTTCATATAACACCACCGATCCATCTAAATCAACTGAAGAAGTCCATGACAACGTAAAACTAGTAGAGAGCTTATTGGAGGCAATTAAGCCAATTGGAGCAGAAGGCAGCATATTTGTTGTTAAACTCAGTGCTGAACTTGCCGTAGAAGCTGCATTGCTTTTATCAATTGCTTTTACTGTGATTGAATTGGTTGTTCCTGCTGTAAGTCCTGTAATATTGAAACTTTTTGTAATTGAAGTTCCAACGGAGTTTCCATTTACATAAACCTCATAATATGCAATTGTTCCATCATCGTTTCCAGTCCAGGATATTGTTGCTGAATTGGCTTTGACAAGCGATGAACTTAATGCTGTTGGTGCTATTGGTAGATTCATTGCAACAGCTTCATCACAAACTACTCTTAATAAATCATCAGTCAATCCTGCGGGTGATTTTGAAATCCAAGTTGTTCCGCCATCAATTGTTCCAATAATTGTTCCGCCATTCCCAACAGCTAAACCCTGATTGGCATTAAACATCGAAATTTCATTCAATTTATTTGCATTCGTAAATTCCGTTTTTGTCCAGGTCGTGCCTCCATCGGTGGTTTTGAGTATTATTCCTTTATTTGAGCTATTGTATCCACAAACATATCCATTGTTTGCGTCAACAAAATCCACTGATGTTAAGTTATAGCCACTCCAGCTCAGATTTGCAATTGAATTAAATGTAACTCCTGAGTTTGTCGATTTAAAAACACCACCCATTTCGCCAATGGCAAAAACAGTAGCTGAACTTGTGTTTGCCGAAGTGGTAGAATATATTGCATCAAGGTCTATCAAACTTCCACCATAGTGTCCGAGAAGTGGTCTTCTGGTAAAAGTAGAGAAATCAGTAGTGGTATATGCCCGGCCCAAATATCCGCCCACAAATCCATCTGTCATACACAACAACGGTAAATTGTTTAGCGTAGTTCCACTTTGTAAAGCCCAGGTTATTCCACCATCTGCTGACTTATAAATACCACCGGTAGTACTGCTTGATACTTGTTCTGCTGCATACAATTCAGCGGCACTTTTTCTATAGGTAGCGCGTAAGTCTTTTGCAGTATATTTGCTTACAACCGAAGCAACAGGTATTGGTAAAGTAGAGGTATTTACTTCCCAAATATTAGCGCCCGATAAACTATTAACTATAATATCATTCTCATTTGAAATATGATTAATAACCACTGCACTATTGACATTTGGTTTAGCTCCAGCATCCCAAGTTAATGTATTCCAGCTTGCTCCACCATCAGTTGTTTTGACGATTTCATATTTTTTTGCTGAGTCATATCTGCCAAATGAGGCATAACCAGTGGTGCTATTTACAAAATAAATAGAACTATAATTTCCTCTACGCTCCATTGCAGTAGCTGTTGTTAAATCCGTGTAATTTCCACTTGGGAAAGTAGTAACTGTTGAAAAACTTGCACCGCCATCGGTTGAACGCGCTGCATACCAAGCTAAAGGAGTTGTTGTTGCACCATCGCTTCCACCAACAATCACAGTATTGTTATCGGCAAATGCAATTTTGTTAAAAGTCCAAGCTGTTCCTGTCATAGTTCCAGTGGGTGTAATGACAGACCAAGTTGCACCAGCATCGCCCGAACGGGCAATATAGCCTTTTGAACCAATAATAACTACAATTTGTCCATTTGGAGATATTGCCACATCGTTAAAGTAACATCCAGACGGTACAGTTGGTAATGATAATACACTCCAAATAACGCCATTGTCGGTTGACTTATAGGCAATACCTTTACTAAAATTGCTTGGATTCATAAAAGTTGTAGTTATCAAGGTGTTTGCATCAATCCTTGCCACACCTGAAATACTATTGTGCTCAAATACGCCTGTTGTAGCTGTAAAACAATAAGCTGGCGCGGTAACTGAAATTGGTGCATATTTAGAAATCTTAGAACTGGAATTTGTAGGGTAACCAGAAGCTTGATTGTTAATAACCAATGATAGTTTTGGGTTCAGCTTAGTTAAACCAAAATGTGGGGCTCTGTTACCAGCACCATTAGCAGGAGTTTGTGGCGTTGCGGAAGTCAAGTTAGAAATACTATAACCATCAGTTGAACCTGTGGGGGATGATCCACTTAAAAGCAGCAATGTGTCTGCTCCAAAATGTGTAACCTCATTCACATACCAGGTAGTACCAGAAAGGTTTGTTGCAAGAACACTGTAGTTTGCACCACCATCGGTAGTTCGTTGAATAAAATTTCCACCTTTAAACTGTGTAATCACCCAGTTATTGGGAGAGTATTTTGAAAGACCCAAAATATCCATAGTCGATCCCGAGCTTGGACGTTTATCTGCCCAGGTATTTCCACCGTCGGAAGTTGTGACTAATGCACCATTTCGTCCTGCCACAATGTTTTGTGAATTTGTGGCTGCTATACATGCAACAAACCCAATTAGTAGTAATAAAGTTTTTTTCATTTTTGTATTGTTTAAAATTTCATATTTGATTTATAATTTTCTATGTAACTTCACGGTAATAATATAGTAAACGAGTAACCGAATGCCAACCTATTTGGAAAGAAATATTGTTGTTGTTTACTTAATGCGTCTATTAGAGTAATATCTCATAAAAACACAACTCAAGTATGTTGAGTCGTGTTTTTAATAAAAGGTTTTAATTCTCAACAACGATTTTAGCGGTTGAATTTCTTCCTTTTGAATCGGATATTTTCAAAATATACATTCCGTTACTTATATTAACAGTATTGATATTAAAGGTTGAATTTACAACACGACCAAAATCAACTACTAATTTTCCATTCAAATCTACCAAAACCACTTTTGCATTTTCGTTTTGAGCTAAATTAATGGTAACCTTAGCTGAACCTTTCACTGGATTTGGTTGAACGCTAACAGTAGAAACCCACATCGATTTTGACGGAATTAATGCAGTAACAGTATTAACCGACTGTGGAGATGAGGCAAAACTGTTGTCCGAAGCTGAGCATTTAACAGCTACAACCCGATATTCGTAAGTACCTGCAACTGTGCTGTAATCAAACCATTCTGTTTTATTCAAATTCTGAATGGTTAGTGGAAAACTGCGTGAGTCTAACCCAGCTGTCCCATAATTGGCTGTTGGCAGCGTGAGCGTTGGCGAAGTTGAAGTTTTGGTTTCGTTGCGCGGACGATAAGCAACTGTGTACCAATCAGAAGCACCTGATTTTTTTCGGTCGACTCTGTAGGCAGATTCATTATTAACATCACTCCAGGCTATTTCTACAGCTCCAGTTGCAGCATTATACAGCACAGAATTGATAATTGGAGCTGTTGGGTCAATTGTAGGACATGCACTTTGCCAATCCTGCGGTGCATTCATCACGGTAGTATTTACTTTTGATACCCCACACGCTATAGCTGAAGGCGTAACTCCATCAAGCGCATAATTCTCGATATTGGAAATATCTTCTGCATAATTTGCTTTTGCATCACATACATTAGCTCCCACACTACCTTTAATGCTATTCCAAGCTTGAAAAAGCCCTACAACGTAAACATCATAAGGTGAAATATAACCATTCTCACCGTTGTTGGCATCTGCTTGCTTGTTGTTGGTCATTGCTACTGAGTAGCACTCCATTCCGTTGTTTCGTTGTATTAATATACCTTCACCATCATTTCCTTTCGATCCGGTACCACACCAGCGGTTGTCGTCGAACCATACATTATGACCACCAAAATCAATAAAACGAGCCATTAAGTCGGAAGCAGATTCTGCATTACTGTATGTCCACCCATCCATTACATAATGTAGCTGATCGGTTGAAATGTACGGATAGGCAACTGATGATCCTAAATGATGACGATAATTCACATTTCCTTTCACCACCACCCAA
>JBBQMQ010000322.1:0-5233 GCA_038329115.1 Bacteroidales bacterium | reverse complement strand
ATCATATTTTCGATAATTTTGAGGGCATGATCGCCGTCGAGCAATCGTGCCCACAAATTGGTTTTCCATCCCATTGACCAACCTGTGGCTTCATCGCCCCGACGAATGAGTGAGTTTTTTGCAGCTTCGAACAACGCCGGTGTGTCCCATGCGTTTATTTGATTTCCAGGATATAATGCATAGAGGTGTGAAATGTGCCGGTGTTGCGGGTCGGATTCTTCAAAATCGTGTGACCATTCCATTAGTCGGTATGCTTTATTTATTCTGAAAGGCTGAAATCTTGAAATGATCGAGTCTAAATGTTGTGCAAATTCCAAATCGGTGTTTAAAATTCTGGCTGCATTTCGGCAATTCACTAATATTTCGCGACTAATGGCTAAATCCATGCCCGAACCGGCTGATATTGTGAGTACATCACCATTCAGCTTATAGGTGTTTTCGGGAGAGAAACCATATCCGGGTTCCAAAAATCGCTGGTTGTTCTGTTGTAAAAATCCGATATTGAATTGCGCTGCACCCTTTAGCAAAGGATACTTTTCTTTCAGAAAATCCTTATCTCCCGTGAATAGGAAATGTTCGTAAAGCAAGGCACAAATCCATGCCCCACCGTTGTACCAATTTGCCCAAACCGGATCGCCCTTGCCATAATCGCCAACCGGAGCTGTTTGCGCCCACACGTCAGTGTTATGATGACAAACCCAACCATCCAGGTTATAGTTTTTTTCAGCAGTAACACTTCCGTTGATAGCCAAATCGTTTATAAAACTATACATTGGCCATGCAGTTTCTTTTAAATTGCACACCTCGGCTGGCCAGTAGTTCATTTGCGCATTGATGTTCATGGTATAGTTCGAACTCCACGGAGGGCGGGCCAGGTTGTTCCAAATGCCTTGCAGGTTGGCGGGTTGGCCACCTTCGCGTGATGAAGAAATGAGTAAATATCTTCCATAGTGAAAAAGTAAAGCTACCATTGAAGGATCCTGATCTGTTTCAAAACGATTAATACGCTGGTCAGTAGGTAAGTCTTGCAGGTTTTCATCGCCAATTTTCAGATTTACCCGTTCGAAAAGTGATGTGTAATCAGCAATGTGGTCTTCTTTCATTTTCTGATACGATTTGCCCGAAATGTTTTTAAAATTGTCAGAAATCAATGTTGCGGGTTCAAGTCCATCGAGACCGGGAGATTTAAAGCGTCCGTTGTAACTGGTTGCACTGCTCAAAATTAGAATAACCTCATCGGCATTACTTACAGAAAAGGCAGATGAGTCAGCATTGGCAACTACCTTTCCACCCGTATTTTCAATTTTCACCCAGGTTTCTGCTTCCATTCCTTCGCCATCCCAATTGTCGAATTGTATGGCTTTTTCATTGGGTATATCCCAAAGAAAATTTGGCTCTACATGCTTTGGCGCTTTACATTTCTGAATCAAAAAATTGTCTTGAATCCGGGTTTTACGTAATAACGGACTCTGCAATTTAAGGTCAAATGAAATGCCTGATTTTTTGTCGGCAGTAATTTTCAAAACAATGATATTATCAGGATAGCTGGCAAAATATTCACGGGTATATTTTGTGTCGTTTTGAATATAGGAAACCTTCGCCAAACTTTTTGAAATATCAAGTTCACGATAGAAACTGGTAACCGTTGAAGTATCCTTAAAATTTAATATTAAGTTTCCAAGTGGTTGAAATGATTGGGTGTATGGGCCTTGCATTTGTCGGCACAGCTCTTCTGCTTCCTTGTTTTTGCCCATTTTCATGGCATCCATCACTTTCGGGAAAACACTTGCCGCCGCTGCATTATTCCAATCTTTGGGGGCTCCCGACCAGAAATCAGTATGGTTTAAACTAAGTATTTCTTCATTTGCACCTCCAAAAATCATTGCTCCCTGTATTCCGTTTCCAATTGGTAATGCTTCATTCCAATTCTTAGCAGACTGATTATAGTGAAGTAACAGCTTCGGATGCATTGGTTTCTGACAACCCAATTGCATGACGAGTGAAGCAATTAATATAACCAAAACGTATTTTTTCATATATATTTAGTTTTTTAGTTGTCAGATGGAACTCGCCATCGATAATCATCTGTCTGTGTGAGATTATCTCTCATGGCTCGTTTCATGTATATTTAATTTATTCTGCAATGATTCTTTATGAATGTAAAAAACTTCTGAAGTAGCATTGTATTAAAAAGAACCTCAAATTAAATTATTGTAAAACAAAGGCTGAGCATGTTTTAAATATAAAAACACCTCAGCCTTTAAATATTAAAATTACTCATGCAATAGAATCGAAGACTTATAATAAGAACAATAACTTTTTAGCCTTTTTTTAAAAAAAAACAATGACTTATCGGTTTTGCATACTAGGTTCTTCCAAATTATTTTTTTTTTAATATCCTGGATTTTGAATGAGGACAGGAGCATTTCGATCAATTTCAGTTTGAGGAATTGGCCAATATTCATATTTATCCTCATATTTTGTCTTAATCGTAGGAAATAATGGATTCTGTACAAATCCATTCAATTTTTCTTTGGCAATTCCCCACCTTCTCAAATCAAAATATCTTAGCCCTTCCATTGCGAATTCCACTCTTCTTTCATGTCTTATGGCAATTCTCATGGCATCTTTTGATAAACCGGCAGCAAGTGGTGACATATTAACACCTAACCTTGCACGCACTTCATTAATTTGCTTATAAACAGATGCATCGGCACCAACAGCTTCGTTTTGTGCTTCTGCATACATTAATTTGATATCAGCATAACGAAGTAACACGTAATCATTATCGTCTAATATTCCACGATCCGGATTGATAATTGTCGGCGTAAGCCATTTACGAACAGCATAATATCCAACAAGCCAGTTGTCCTTCCCAGGTGTGGCAACTGCGAGATCACCGGTATAAGGCCACCCCTGTTCCTTTGTATCTCCAGGAAAGAAAAACGTCATCGCCTTTCGCGGATCTCCATTTTCATATTCATCAACTAAATCCTGCGTACCTTGATATGCTTTCCATTTATGCAATGTTAAATTTAAAGGTTCCCATGCATGTTGGATAGATGGAAGCTGGTATTTAACTGAAAACATAATTTCAGGACTAGTTGATTGATCAGGTTTGTAGAAATTTGAAGCATAATTGGCACTTAAAGAGTATTTACCTCCATCAATAATTTGTTTAGCCAATGCTGCTGCTTCTTCATATTTCTTTTGGAAAAGTAAAACTCTGACTTTGTACCCTTGCGCCGTAGTTTTGACAACGTGCCCTGAAGAATATTTGACATCTGGTAAAAACATAATCGCAGAATCTAAGTCTTGTATAACAAGTTTTAAAACTTCATCCCTGCTTGATTTTGCCATCGTAGATTTATAATCAATAGAGAATGGATCTGCTTTTAGTATAGGGACATTTCCATATAATTGTGCAAGACCAAAGTAATTGAATCCCCTAAGAAAATATGCTTCTGCTTTATAGGAATTTAACTTATCACCGTCAAGCAACTTTGAAACGTTGGCCAAAAATGAATTGATGGCAGCAATTGCCTGGTAATTATTTGTATAAACAGCAGATACCAAATTCCCTGAATAAGGTGTTATGCCAGAAGTTAGAGCATCTTTGCCACCACCATAATTATATGGAGCGTAGGCATTATCGCTAAATGCATCCCAATTATACGGAGTGTATTGAGAATTTCCATAACCAGTACCTCCAGCATAAAGCGTGTTATAAAGCCCTGTTAATGACATATCTGCATCGGCGGCACTTTTCCAAAAAATAGTGGTCGATAATTGATCTGGCGGAGTAACATCTAACATATCCTTTGAGCAGGAAGAAACAAATATGACTGTACAGATCAAATAGATTAAGTTATGTTTTCTAATATTTTTCATTTCAAATAATTTTAATGGTTAAAACTGAAGTTTTCCTCCGAAGGTAAATGTTCTGTTTTGAGGGTAACTTACATACGATCCATCACCAACTCTTTCAGGATCAAGTCCGGGATATTTACTAATAGTAAATACATTTTCAGCAGAAAAATAAATTCGTAACGATTTAATTTTAGCCATTTTCACAATATTGGCTGGTAAAGTATAGCCAATCTGAACATTCTTTAAACGGATAAATGAAGCATCTTTCAAAAAATAAGTGGAAGGGTAACTTTGCACCGGTGAGTAGCCATCAGCAATGTATATTTTGGGCATTGTGTTCGTGTGATTCGTTGGAGTCCATCTATTTCTCCAGGCGGTTGTTGGCACTGAACCTTGTGCAAAAGCTTCTACACCCCATCCGTTCACAAAAATCTTTTGTCCCTGTGAAGCAAATAATTGTGCATCGAAATCAAAATCTTTCCATTTAAGTCCCAGATTAGCCGAATACTGATAAGCAGGATATTTTCCGCCTACATAAGTGCGATCTTTGTCATTGATAACACCATCTTTGTTTAAATCTTTTATTTTTAAATCACCTGGAGTAGGCGTAACTGGTTGTTTGGGCGAACTATCAATTTCTTGCTGGCTTTGAAATATACCATCCCAGATATATAAATAGTACTCATCCAATGGGTGTCCCTCTTCCCTGATTGTTCTACCTCCAATTTCAGTCTTTCCATAATCAGCTAAAATATTTTTATAGGTTTGGAACATAGCTCCTGCAGTATATGAAAGGTCTTCAGTAATATTACCTTTATATTGTATACTAAGCTCCAATCCTTTATTTCTAACTGCTCCATTATTAATTGTTGGAGCATTTAATCCCAACCAAATTGGAACCTGAGAACCGCGAAGAATATCGAAAGTATATTTATTGAACCAGTCGGCAGTAAATGAAAGTCTGTTTTGGAATGCAGTAAGGTCAACCCCAAAATCCACCACCCTGGTCGTTTCCCAGGTGAGGTTTTGATCGACTAAAGTATTTGCCGTGTATCCTGAAGAAACAGCTCCACCAAAAGCATAATCAGCAGAACTCAAAGTGGGCTGGTATGGATAATTACCGATATTCTGATTTCCTAATTGTCCCCATGAACCCCGGAGCTTTAGGTCATCAATCCCTTTCACATTTTTAAAGAAATTTTCTTTAGAAATACGCCATGCTCCTGATATTGAATAAAATAATCCCCAACGAGTATCAGAAGGCAACCTGGATGTTCCATCATACCGAATGCTGGATCCTAAAAGATATTTATCGTTGTAGCTATAATTTAAAATGCCATAATAGGAACGTATCGCCCACTCT
>JBBQMQ010000321.1:0-5247 GCA_038329115.1 Bacteroidales bacterium | reverse complement strand
GTCCGTTACCGACGATATGCGGCCGTCGCCGTTGTAGGCAAACGTCAGCGTCCAGCCCGTCGAGTCTGTCACTGTTGTCAGTCGGCCAGAACTGTACGAGAGTGTGTTGAATAAAATAGTAACTGAAACACAGTCTGTTGTTAAGGCATTAAATGAACTTTATCAATTTGAGAATTTAGATATTGATTTTGAAATCAAGGTTGAACGTTGGTTCAGACATTTTTTCAATAATACAAGCTTTGTTGAATTATTGCTAATTGATTGCTATAATAGAAAATCAGAACATCCTCGTTATTTGAATTACATTTCTGAATTTGAAAAAATGGTTGAAATGACCTATAGAGAACAATCATGCATTTTAAATGAATTTATTACAAATTGTGAGAATCTAAAACTAGGGAAAACAACATCTAATGAATTTATCAAAGAAGATGGAAAAGATATTTTTTTCGATTTTAATTTAGAAGACTATACTTTCAATAAGAATATCGTTGAATGTAATCAAGATGAAATAAATTATTCCGATGTTTCACATTCGATGGGGAAAATCTATGACTCACTTCATCCAAATTGGAATTTTGAATACAATAATCTTAAAGGATTTTTTTCGTCCAATAAAATAATTACAGACGAGTTAAATTATCTGAGAGATAATTCAAATAATGAAAATGAATATGGAATTTCAATGATGTATTTGAGAATTCTGATTGAAAATAGTCGAAACGAATAGGTGAGTAATTTTATTATGAATAAATATAACAAAGACATTGTATATTAACAAATATTTGAGAATTATGAAACGATTATACATTTTGATTGTAGTTTTAATTGTAGTTTTAAGTTGTAAAAAATCAACCCCCTCTAAATTTGATTTACCCGAATTAAGCAAATCAATATTTACCTCACTGACAATTGAAGAATTAAACGATTGTATCAAATCTGATTCAATTTTTGGAAGCTTTTATGAAGGCATAAGTGAGGTCAATGGCGAGTTGTCAGATATTGAGAAAGCAAAGTATTATGATATTACATATGCTCGGCTATTAAAATTTGTAAATCGGTACGAATTAATGCATGGAATGGTAAGTGATAGTGTTGAAAGAGTTATGAAAAAGGATGATTCATTGTGTTATGATTATTTTTACCAAAGAGCACCAAGAGCAGCTGAAGTAGCTCCTTTAATGGACTCTGTTACAATCTCTGATAAATGATATGACTAATCGAAATATCTGAAAATTTTGGAAGTTTGAAATTTAAAAGAATAGAAAATCCTTCGTTTGAATAATCCCTTGTACAACGCATCATAAGCTCTTCGGCATAGCGTCTTTCGCTATGTTGCAGTTAGAAGGAAGTCTCCATACTTACAAATTTTGAGGATTCTGAGGTGCAATTTTAGCATCTCAAAACGTGTCACAAATTGAGATAAGTTAATGAAAAAATTGGGATATGCAACCAGATTTCAACAAAAATGACTATTTTGTTTGTTGCAACAAACAAATTACGCACAAATTGGTTGTTACAACAAACAAATATCGTATATTTGCATCCAAAATAAGAAATTATGGATCAAATAATTGAAAAATTCAGGAAAAAGATTGCTTATACGCAAACAGTTTTTGTGCGAAGCATTTTGTCGGAGATAAACTGGGAAGCACGCCTGATAGGCATTAAAGGGGCTCGGGGAGTTGGTAAAACAACGGTTTTACTACAATATATCAAACTGAACCTTGCCGATAAATTAGATAGTAGCTTGTATGTCAGCTTGGACAATATCTGGTTTAGCGAGCATAAATTAGTAGATTTGGTAGATACGTTTGTAAAAAAAGGTGGAAAATATCTTTTTTTAGACGAGGTTCACAAATATCCACAGTGGTCGATTGAATTGAAAAATATTTATGACGATTATCCAGAGTTAAAGGTCGTTTTTACTGGTTCGTCGTTATTAGAAATACTCAATGCCCGGGCTGATTTGAGCCGTAGAGCAGTGATTTACACCATGCAAGGGCTTTCGTACAGAGAATATCTGAATATGCAGCTCGGCACTGATTTTAAGAGATATGATTTATCGGAGCTACTCGCACAACACGATACCATTTCGCGTGAAATAGTGGCACAAGTAAAGCCACTTCAGTATTTCTCGCATTATTTGCAATCAGGCTATTATCCATTTTTCAACGAACAGCCTGATTTGTATCACTTTCGGTTGGAAGAAGTGGTAAATATGATATTGGAGGTAGAACTTCCATTGCTTCGTAAGGTTGACGTATCTTACGTGAAAAAGTTAAAACAATTGTTGCTCGTTATTTCGGAGTCGGCGCCATTTGTTCCAAATATTACCAAATTGGGCGAACGCTTAGGGATGAACCGTCAGACTTTGCTCATGTATTTGTATTATTTGAACGAAGCGCATCTGACCTATTCCATATACAAAAATGCTCATGGAATAAGTTTATTGCAAAAACCCGACAAGCTTTTTCTTGAAAATACGAATTTAATGTACACGCTGCGGGCAGAAAGCATGAACACGGGCAATGCGCGGGAGACGTTTTTTGCCAATCAGTTGCGCAACGGTCATTTGGTTGAAATTTCGGTGGAAAGTGATTTTAAAGTGGATGGAAAATACACATTCGAAATAGGAGGAAAAGCAAAATCGAAACGACAGATACAAGGTTTACCCGATTCGTATGTTGCTGCAGATGATATAGAATATGGATTTGAAAACAAAATTCCACTGTGGTTATTTGGTTTTTTGTATTGAACAATTGGATAATATTTCACTGACATCTTTGACTTGAAAAACGAACGAAAATTTTAAATGCTCAGAAAGTGAACTGTCGACAATTTGTCGACAACTAAAAAAACTAATATAAAACAATACTAACTAAAAGTCCCCTATCGGGGGATTTAGGGGGCTTATGAAAAAAGTAAACGCACACTTACACACACCTTACTCGTTCAGCGCATTCAAAAATGTGGACGAGGCACTCGATATGGCTGTTGCCGAAGGCGTAAAGGTGGTAGGAATTAATGATTTTTACAGCACAGCTGGATATGCCGCATGGGCTGAAGGTTGCAAAGTGCGTGGTTTGTACCCGCTTTTCAATATAGAATTTATATCGCTCAATGAGGAAGACCAAAAAGCCGGACTCAGAGTGAATGATCCCGGAAATCCCGGTCGCACGTACCTGAGCGGCAAAGGACTTTCATTTCCGTTTCAATTGGCTGAGCCGTTTGCAACTCAACTGGCCGACGTAGCCAACGAAGCCAATGCCCAGGTGGAAGCCATGTGTGGCAAGGTGAATGAAATTCTGGCTGCCGAAAATGCCGGATTCTCCTTGGACTTCGAATGGATCAAAAATGAACTGACCAAAGGTTCCATCCGCGAACGCCATTTGGCCAAAGCGTTACGCCTGAAAGTATACGAAGCTTGTGGAAACGACGAAGCGAAAATTAAGGAATTATTTGCTAAACTTTTTGCAGGAAAAGAACTGAAATCAGGGATGAATGATATTGCCGGAGTTGAAAACGAAATCCGTGCTAATTTGCTTAAAGCCGGTGGTGGTGCTTTTGTTCCCGAAGATCCGAAAGCGTTTTTGCCTATGCAAACCGTTTGCAACATAATCGTGGCCGGTGGTGGCATACCAACTTATCCGTTTTTGGCGGACGATGCTAAAGGTGGTTATACCGATTTCGAAGTCGATTTGGAACGTGTGGCCAAACAACTGACCGAGCGCGGTTTCCACTCGGTAGAATTTATTACTACCCGCAACGGTTTGGAATTGTTGGAGAAATACGCCAGCTATTTGCACGAACAGGGCTTTGTGGTGACATTCGGTAGCGAGCACAACACGCCTGCCATGGAACCAATTGAGCTTTTTGCACGTAACAGCACCCCACTTACCGAGCGATTGATGCAAATAAATTATGACGGTGTGTGCGTTGTAGGAGCTCACCAACATTTAGTTGCACAAGGACTACGTGGCTACGTGAATGACAACGGACAGGCTGACCGTTCCAAAAGACAGGAATTTATTAAGTTGGGAAATGAATTGATATCTGCCCCCTAACCCCCTAAAGGGGGAATTCCGAGCAATTAATTAGCTTTTTTGAAAAATTTAGATATACATTCACAATGAATAATACAGAAAACAACGATAATCACTCTCAACTCCCCCTTCAGGGGGTTGGGGGGCTTGTCTCAATATCGCAATTCTACGGCCGCGATAGCCGTTTCGTAATTGCAGGCGGTGGAAACACCTCGTATAAAAACACCGAAAAGCTGTGGGTAAAAGCCAGCGGTTCGTCATTGGCAACCATTACCGAAGATGGTTTTGCGGTGATGGACCGAGCCAGGCTTAACCTCATGTCAGCAAAGACATACAGCACTAATGCTGCCGAACGCGAAGAAGAAGTGAAGAACGATTTGGCTGCGGCTACTTTGAGCAAAGGCAAACGTCCGTCAGTGGAAACATCGATGCACAACGTGATTGACTTTGCTTTTGTAATTCACATGCACCCAACCTTAGTAAATGGTTTGATGTGTGCTAACAATGCCGAAAGTGATTTGAAAAAATTGTTTGGTGCCAAAGCATTGTACATCGAATATACCGATCCGGGTTATGTGTTGTTCAAGAAAGTGGAAGACGCTATCAAAGCTTATCGCAATGCGAACAATGAAGAACCACAGGTTATCTGGCTCCAAAACCACGGTATTTTTGTGGCTGCCAACGATATTGAGGAAGTAAAAGAGCTTTATACTAAAATACTTGCAACGTTGAGTGAGGGGGTGACTCCAAGTCACCCTCTCACTATCTTCGATGAGACTCGCGCCACTTGCAGTTGCACCGAACAAATCCTTCCAGGTATGCGTATGCTGCTTTCGGGCGATGGTTTGAAAACATTGAAAGTACGCAAAAACGCGCTGGTAAAACATTTCTACGATACCGAAGAAGCGCAGGCAAAAATAGCGAAACCATTTACACCCGATGCAATTGTATATTGCAAATCGAACTATATTTTCCTGAACGACGAAGAAGCCGAAGCTGTATTGGCTGAAGCGGAAAAACAAATTCCGGCTTTCACTGCCAAATTTGGTTATCAGCCCAAGATTTTCCTGATAAAAGGAATTGGCCTGGTGGCTGCGGGCGATAATGCGGCCCAATGCGATATTTTGCTTGACGTATTTGAAGATGCAATGAAGATTGCGTATTATGCTGAATCGTTTGGTGGCGCGCACCCAATGACACA
>JBBQMQ010000320.1:0-5287 GCA_038329115.1 Bacteroidales bacterium | reverse complement strand
CTAATTGTTCCTGCAAAATAATTCTTGTGCAAATGTCTATTTCGTATTTAATATTTAATTTCATTAGTTGCAAAATTAGGTTTCTTTTTTTTAAGTTCGTTAAAAATAATGTTTCACATAAACAAATCTTTAGTGATATTTTCAGCATATCACTAAGGAGTACAATTTGTATTGGGTTGGGCAAAATAAAATATCTATAAACCAAGGGCTGGCTTATGATTAGTTTTTTTCTCTTACTATATTGTGAAAGATAGCTAACAAGGCATATTCGACCTTTTATGTCGGTCGTCTCTTTTATTCAGTTTGATGTTACCTGTCTCGCCAAATAATAGATTATCAAATAAGTACATGCGCAATTGTGTATAACTTTCATATAACAACAACTAAGTGAAAATAGTTCAATAAAACTAAAATTTAGTTTGTTATTTATGCCAATGAGTTAATTCACAGTGTGTTTAGTGTAAATTTTCTGAAATAATATTTACACATGTGAAATAAACAATACAAGGAATTATTTCTTCAATCGGTATAAGCTTCAGGAAACTTAATCGAAATTGATTTGTTTTATTTTAAAACCAATTGATTATGGACGAATATATTGTAAAAATACTTAGTGTCGAACCAATTACACACGATGTTAGACGGTTTCGTATTGAAAAACCGGAGGGTTATTCTTTTGTTCCGGGTCAGGCAACAGAAGTCTCTGTCAATACTTCCAAATGGAAAGACGAAAAGAGACCCTTTACTTTTACGTGTTTAAATTCAGCTCCTTATCTGGAATTTACCATTAAAATTTATCCCGGACGAAATGGGGTGACCAATGAACTAGGAAAACAAAAACCAGGAAATGAACTGATTATCAGAGATGTTTGGGGAGCAATTTCTTATAAAGGGAAAGGTGTATTTATTGCAGGTGGGGCAGGAGTAACTCCGTTTATTTCCATTCTCAGGGATCTTGAATCAAAACATCAGGCAGATGGAAATGTGCTTTTGTTTGCCAATAAAAGAAAAGCTGATATCATTCTGGAAAAAGAATTTCAAACGATATTGGGCTCTGATTTTATCACTGTTTTATCTGACGAGAAAGCAGAAGGCTATCTTTATGGAATGATTGATGAAGTTTTCCTTAAAACTCATATCAAAGATTTTGATAAAAACTTTTACGTTTGTGGTCCGCCTCCCATGATGGATGCGATATTGAAACGATTAAAAAATTTGGGTGTTGAGGATAATCTGATTACCGTCGAACTTTAAATCGTTCAAAGAATTCATTCTTTTAAATGCTTTTTTGTTTTATTACAAAAACAACAGGAACCCAATCGGTATAACATATTAATCTTCGACGATTAAGGAAAAATAACTTTTAATTTACATGCTTGTATGCTAAATTCAATTACATTTGCAAAATAATACATAGAAGTAGTATATTATGATATTGACTCACACAACTGAATATGCATTGCGAATTTTAGCTTATATGGTTAAAGAGCCCACACGTCAGTATTCGGCTAAGTACTTAGTTGATCAGTTGAAAATATCAGATAAATATTTGAGGCGCATAATGACTGACTTATCAAAAGCGGGATTTATTAAAAGCGTTCAAGGAAGAGATGGTGGTTATGTTTTCAATAAAAATCCGGAAGAAATTTTTTTAGGGGATGTCATTGAAACTATTGAGGGTTTGAATAAACATTTGGCTTGTGTGTTGGGCTTTGAACGCTGTTCGGTAGTAAATCCATGTGCATTGCATGATACATTCAAGAATTTACGCAATGAGTATCTGAGTATTATCAACAACAAAAATCTTTCAAATATAGATTTTTCAACAATAAGTAGATTTTAATTTTTTTATTCATATATACTACCTCGCTGTAGTATATTTAAAACAAAACAAAATGAAAATAAACAGTTATAAAGAGGCGGCTGCTACAAGTAATCCTCACGGCGTAGATGCACGAAAAATACATAGTAATGAATTTGTTCAGGCAGTACACATTCATCTTAAACCGGGTGAACATTTAAAAAAGCATATTACCGGAGTAGATGTGTTCTTTTATGTGTTAGAAGGAGAAGGTATTGTGGAAATAGGCGATGAAAAGCAAACTGTCACTAAAGATATGTTGATTGAAAGCCCTAAAAACATAGCGCATTGTTTATATAACGAGGGAAATTCAGATTTCAGAGTCTTAGTTGTGAAGACTCCTGCTCCAAGTGTAGCCCAAAACAAGGAGGCTATTTTGAGTATGATAAAATAAATAAAAACAAGTAACATGAAGAATTATAGAGATTTAAAAATAGCAGAAATTGTAACTGAAGATTTCAGAACGGCAGAAGTTTTCAAAAAAGTCGGTATTGATTTTTGTTGCGGAGGTGACCAAAATTTGGAAGCGGCTTGCAAGCAACAAAATGTCAACCTCGATGAATTAGAATCTTCGTTGGAAAATGTTGAGAACAATGGTAGTGATTCAGCACACAATTACAAGGATTGGAATGCAGATTTTTTGTGTGATTACATTGTGAACACACATCATAAAACAGTTCTACGCTTGTTGCCTCAAATTACAGCCTATACACAAAAAATTGCGGAAGTACACGGCGCTAATCATCCCGAATTACTTGAAATTGAACATTTATTTTCACAAATCAACACGGAATTGCTTCAACATCTTGAAAATGAAGAGGAAGTTTTGTTTCCAGCCATCAAAGAGCAACTTAAAGCAAAAAATGAGATTGCTAAAGCAACTATTGTGTCAGAAATTAGCCGCATGAAGGGCGAGCATGAATTTGCCGGAGGAGCAATGGATCGCATCAATGTATTGAGTAAAAGTTATAAAGTTCCTGACGATGGTTGTAATACGTATAAGGTAGCCTACAAACTACTTGAAGAATTTGAAGACGATCTACACATTCATGTTCATTTGGAAAACAATATACTATATCCTAAAGCCTTGGCTTTGACTCTTTGATGTATTTTTTTAGTGGAACTTTTATCTTCTATGATTAAGAAATTGAATCATATGAATTCATAGCTTTATAAAAACAAATAATTAAAATTATGAGCGAATTAATTAACAACTCTCGCAGCAGAAAAGAAAAGCTGAAGGAAATCTTATTGCAAATTCATCATGGCGGATCAACAGAATCTGTTCAGAATGAATTGCTTCTTTCCTTGAGTCAGATACCTTATGGCGAAGTAGTGGAAGTGGAACAAGAACTTATTGCCGAAGGACTGCCGGAATCCGAAATCATGGATCTTTGCGATTCGCATTCAGCAGTGCTTGAAGGTCGTGTCGATCTTTCTGCGTTAAAACCTGTTGCCGAAGGGCATCCCGTTGATGTTTTCAGGCAGGAAAACGAAGAAATCAGGAATCTGACCTATGTAATTTTATCAATGATATCCGAAATAAAATTCGGACCGGAGAATGAGATGTCTGCCAAAATAATGAAACTCAGAGGAATGTTCAACACTCTTTTTGATGTTGATAAGCATTATCAGCGTAAAGAATATCTTCTGTTCCCTTACTTGGAGAAAAAGGAAATAACCGGACCACCCAAAGTGATGTGGGGAAAACACGACGAAATCCGCGATTTAATTAAAGGAAGCATTGAGGTACTGCAAACGACTGAAATGACGAAAGATGAATTCAAGGCTATATCCGAAATTGTTTTGAATTCTTCTGTCAAAGCTGTTCAGGACATGATAACAAAAGAAGAGGAAATTTTATTTCCAATGGCTTTAGATACTGTTAATGAAGAAGAATGGTATGAGATAAGCAAACAATCACTCGAAATCGGTTTCTGTCTGTACGATCCGGAAGTTGAATGGAGACCTGAATGGGCTGAAGAACAATCCATCAATGAATCGCAAAAGAGTGGGAGTCACATTCAGTTGCCCAGCGGAAGTTTCTCTGCTGAAGAGATTATGACCATTTTAAATACCTTGCCGGTTGATATTACTTTTGTTGATAAAGATGATAAAGTGAAATATTTCTCGCAAAGTGCCGAGCGTATATTTCAACGAAACAGAGCCATTCTGAACCGTGATGTTCGTCACTGCCATCCACCGGCACGTGCACATATTGTTGATAAAATTATCGACGATTTCAAAACAGGCAGGCAAAATAGTGCTCCTTTCTGGATAAAAATGGGCGATAAAATGATTTATATCGAGTATTTCGCTTTGCGGAACGAAAAAGGCGAATACCTCGGAACACTTGAAGTTTCGCATAACATTGCTCCTTACCGGGAATTGGAAGGTGAGCAACGAATTCTTTCCTATAAATGAATGAGGAAACAAGATGGAAACTAGGAAGCTAGGAAACAAGGAAACAAGGAAACAAGGAAACGAAACAAGAAACTAGTAAACGACACAGAGGAAACAAGTTACAAGACATTTCACTGATACTTAATCAATAAAACATATTAATCATGATAAAAGAAGAACTGATAATAACTCCAAAGACCAAAGTTTTTGATATTATTGAAGCATATCCACAACTGGAAGATGTGCTTATAAGCTATGTGCCAGATTTCCAAAAGCTGAAAAACCCGTTATTACGTCGTACTGTAGGGAAAATTGCTACTTTGCAACAGGCAGCGCAAATAGGGAAAGTAAGTGTGGTTGATTTGGTAAACACTTTAAGAGCGAAAATTGGTCAGACTGCGGAAAATATTCAAGCAGAGGAAGGTCAGTACAATTACAATAAACCCGCATGGTTCGACTCCGAAAAAGTTTTTCAAGAGTTTGATGTGCGGGAAATGCTTGCCAATGGAGAACATCCTGTAGCACAGGTAATGGAAGATTTAAAGAAACTGAAAGAAAACGGAATTTATAAACTAATTGCTCCGTTTTTGCCGATTCCGTTAATTGATAAAGCTACAGGACTGAATTTTGTGCACTGGATAAATCCGCAAAGTGATGAGCTTTTTGAAATCTATTTTATTAAACTTTGATTTGAATAGTAGCCCCCTCATCTCCCAAGGGGGCTTTTAAATAAAATCCGTTAATTCTCTTTCTTAAACGATTGTCATGTCAGAATTTACCAACACTTCAGAATACAGAGCTACCGAACTTGCAGACTATATGCTTGGTTTGTTGCAAGGTCAAAACGGCCTTGAACTTATTGAGAAACATGAGATTAAAACCACTAAATTTATTCCGCAGGATATTATCAATGCATTTGATGTTTTAATGGATAAACAGGTTAGTATTGAAGATTTGAAGTTTGTATCGAACAAATTATTCAACATTCTGTATCAAACTCTCTTAACCTATCCGGCACTGACT
>JBBQMQ010000319.1:0-5300 GCA_038329115.1 Bacteroidales bacterium | reverse complement strand
TAAAAAGTAACAAGGACCTACAGTAAGGTAAAGTAGCAATATAATTTTTCTCATTGTGTAAATATTGAATATTATAAAATATTAGTTGTTGGGTGGGCTGCCTTTTTCTAAAATCAATCAGAATAATGTTGGTTTTTCATTTTTTACTTTTACCACCTAACCCCGGCTGGCGCGGATTTGCAATCCGTGTCATATATAATTGTTTTAATCGGTTGTTTTTAAGCGCTTTAGTTTGTATCTTCATGAAATTTGTCTACTTTCTTCCTAAAGATGCAGCTGTTAATTCCATTTATAAGGCGTATTTTCGAATAATTTTTTTTTCTTCAATGCTTCCGTAGGGTTTTTCACATAATCATTATACCAGTTTAAATACAAATTCGATATTTCTATCAATTTTGCTCCTGACACTCTTTTGTATCCTGTTAATGCGGAATACGTTGTTGTGTCAATTAAACACGGTTCAAGTGAAGGGTATTTGTTCCCAAATCTAATTCCGTCAATTGTCCAAAAGAGGCATTCATTAAGTCTCTTAGGCAAAGTGAGTTTAGAAGATATTGGATTCGACGGAAACTCATTTAGGTTAGTGGTATCTCTCAAATAGAAGAGCAAACGCTCAATATGCTTATCTGTGAAATCTGGCAATCCATATCCGGCTTTCTCAAAATAATTGCCACTTTTTAAAATACTGACGAATTGGTCAACATTTGGACTTTTCATGTCAAATTCATCTTTTTGACAAGATGTCACCATTAACGATATTAGACTCAAACTGATAAATAATAATTTTGTTTTCATGGTATTTTTGAATTAAACATATAATTTCCACTTATTCATTTGTTTCAACTAACTTGTCTATAAAAAAAGTCAGTTTATTTTCTTTGCATTTTTTTTAAGTCAAAAAACATATAAACTGTCGTTAAACCACATTTAAATCAGTTTTTTTCTTTCTTTTTCTACGCGAAGCGTTTGCCCCGGCTGGCGCGGATTTGCAATCCGTGTCATATATAATTGCCTTAATCAGTTGTTTGTAAGTACTTTAGTTTGGCACGGATTACAAATTCGCGCCAGCGTGCGATATTGGGGTGCGACGGCAGTTTGTTGATCATCTCCACCTCTTTTTTCAACCTTAGCTCTTCGTAACCAGGTTTTACTTCTGCCATTTTTATAGCCACCCATCTATCCCGGTGCGAATCGTAGGCTTTATATACTTTACCAAAACCGCCTTCGCCCAAGCAATCAGTAGAGGAATTGTATTGGTAACGTTTGTGAAATTCTTCTTGTGTCATAGTAAGTTCGTTTTAAAAAACATCATCTAAATCATCATATATTGGTTCAACTGTAGGCGTTAGTATTTTAATACTTTTAGTAATTTCTAAAAGGTTAATATCCATAGGTGATATTTTAGTTACAACCTTGACATGACCAACAAAAAGGTGTTCAATCTTATCTGCATTTCTAACAACTCCATTCCAATAACTAAAAATACTATCAACATTTTTATCATGCCAAAAATCTTCAAAAAATGAAGCGTCTGCTCTAAAAATATTACCAGTTAATTCTACCTCATATATTTCAACAGGACAAAGTTTGTTAGAGTCCTTTTGTTTTGTCAAATAGTTGTACCATAAAACACGATTATCGACATTACAAACAAATAAACATTTATCACGAGAAGGTAATTCTTTGAAGTGTTCGTTACGAATTTTCTCAAAAGCGACTTCAGCTTCTAATTTACATTCGTTTGTCTTCTTATCTGGATTTGTATCAATATCACCAAATTGTAATTCTTCAGCTATTTTCCAACATTTATTGTATTTTCCAAGCCTATGTATATGATATGCTTTTAATTTTTCTACTTCCATAATAATCTTATAATTTCTTAGCGTTTTCCTTATTTGAGTTCAAAAGTCACATTGAATCCTTTCTGGATATAATCATAATCTTTGGGGTTATTTGAATCATATGGCAAATAACTTGGTGCCTCATTCAATACCCTAATTATTTCGTCCTTGCATTCTGAATCGAAATATTGATTGATATAAATATCAACGATTTTACCCTCAGGGGAGATATTGAAGCTTACAGATACTATTCCTTGTTTACAAGCCTCAATAGTTTTAAGTGGATAGTTAATATTTTTTTCAATATATTCTTCCAATTTACTCTCACCACCAGGATAATCTCTTATGCCTCCTGCTGTAATTCCTCCAGTTATATCCGCCTTTATTGTTGGTTTTTTTTCATCAACAACCACCACACTGTCAATTGCAGGTGCTGGTTCAGCTGGTTTTGGTGAACCAGAACTTCCATATATTAAAATAGCAATTATTGCTACTAGGATTATGCCTCCAATAATCCAATATGGTTTTGAATTTGAACTATTTTTTTGATTTGAATTATAATTATTTCTTCGAGGAGGATTTCCATTATTTATGTTCGTTTTTGAATTATTGCTATTTGAACTATAAGTAGTGGAGTTTACTTCTGTTTCGGTATTGGATTTATCACTGCCTAATTTACTTTTCAGTTGCCCCATCGTTTGAGGACGTTCTGTGGCTTTAGTTAGCAGTCCACTAATAATGAGGTTACTAAATTTTACAGTTAGTCGTGAATTTAGTTCTTTTGGGGATTTAATACCGCTTCCAATAATCTGTAGTGGCTCTGGTGGTGTAACGCAGGTTACCATTTTATAGAGCGTAGCACACAGGCTGTAAACATCCGTTGCTTTGCTAAAATTGGCTATCGTTCCTCCATATTGTTCCAAAGGTGCATACCCTTTGGATATACCAATAGGTGCAGTAGTGTTATTACCTTGTGCCGTTTCCATATACTTGGAAATACCAAAATCTATCAGAACGAGTGATTGATTTTTCCGCAGCATTATGTTCGACGGTTTAATGTCCAGATGTAATAGTCCAACATTATGAACAGCTTCGAGCGCATCGATAAGTGGAAGAATCAACTTTTTAGCCTTTTCTTCAGACATTAATCCATCACGCTCTATCATATCTTCTAACGAACCACCTTCGAGGTATTCCATAACAAAATAGGCAGTGTTGTTTTCTTCAAAATTATCCATAACCTGAATAATATGAGGATTTTGGAACTGAGCCAACCGTTGTGCCTCTTTGGTAAACTTTTTTCGCAAAGTATCTACCAACTGTATCTTTTCAGCTGAAGTTGAAATAACAGATACATTTGTTGAATTCGTTGCTCGTTCACAATAGTCGTTAAAGAAAAACTCCTTGATACATATATCGCGTTGCAAACCCACGTGTAATGCCTTGTAAACAATACCAAAACCGCCTTGCCCAATCTTAGTAATAATTTTGTATTTGCCTCCTTGTAGGAGAGTTCCTGATGGTAATCGCATAGTCTTATTTTTTATAAAATGTGTTTTCTTCAATTATTTTCAAACCCCAATCCGACAATATTTATTGCAAAATTCAAATTGGCATCGCCCATCCCAGCCGAAGTAATCCCAATCACTTCACCTTGCTTATTAAACAATGGTCCACCACTGCTACCGTGGGTTATTTCAGCAGTGGTTTGAATCACAGCTTTATTATTGCCTCTATAACTTGAGACTATACCTGTGGAAAGCGTATTCTCCAAGCCTTCAGGATTTCCAATAGCAAAAACATTTTCCCCTACTCTTGGTAAGCTATTAGCAATTTTAAGAAATGGAAATACACTGCCAATTTTTGATACCTTAAAAACAATAAAATCATTCTCTTCGCTTTTTTTCAAAACAGACTCAACTTTAAACGTTCCGTTAGCTGTTACTATCGATTCTAAACCAGGCGTTGTTCCTTTAAATACATGATAATTGCTAACAGCGACGCCTGAAGGAGAAATAAAGAAACCACTTCCTTGCGCAGCTTCTGTACCATTGCTTGTATAAATCACAAAAACCGCATCTTTATTCTGTTCGTAAAGAGTGGAAATATCCGTACTTTTAGTTTCAATTATAGGTGTAGTTGATTCTACCGGTGAAGCGGATTGAATTGTTGGTTGAATTGTTGGTTGAACTATAGGTACTTCTTTTGTTGCTGATTGTACTGCATCTTCTTTAAAGGTTTTGTAATACGAAAAATATGCAACTCCAATAAAAACTGCTGCATATAACAAATAACTCCAAAAACCATTTTCATTTTTTGTAGAGTTGGAATAATTATCATTCCCTTTGTTGGCTGATTTTGGTGCAACATACGGGGAAGCTTTCGGAACGGAAACATTGGGGATTTTATTCCAGTCTAATTGGCAATAACTCGCTAGTGTTATTTTATCAGAAATGGAAACAGGAAAGTCAACTTTCGGTTTTATTTTCATATCATTTACGAAAGTACCATTGGTACTTTGGTCGTAAATATAATACTTACCATCAGTTTTTAATTTAAGTGTTGCATGGTGCCTACTAACGTGTTGTCCTGTGTCAGAAATTATAACCTGATTATCCAGTGCTGTTCCTATGCTGTAACTTTCTTTTTCGCCATTATCAATTACCGTAGCATCGTTCCCTCCAGAAGCAGGCACATCTACCAAGCTCCAATCCAGTGACGCAATTTTTGAAAAACGGATATCATCTCCTTTTTTTACAGGCATGTCGAGATCTTTAGTAATTTTTACACCATTAACCAGAGTGCCGTTGGTACTGTTGTCGCATATCGTAATTATACCGTTATCATTTACTTTCAGCACGGCATGATAACCACTTACAGTTCTGTTTTCATCACCAATAACAATGTCGTTGTCAGGGTTACGCCCAATCTTATAAGTTTTCATGGCTTAGTTATTTTAGTTTTAGTGGTGTCAGGTTTTATCACAGCTTTTTGCATTTTCAGCGTTTTAGTATTCTTTTTCTCTTTTATATAAACTGCGTCTTGAAGCCCCTTCAGGGGTTTGGGGTAATTTTCTTTCTTCATTACAAAAAAGCTTACAGCAAATACTGCTACAATTGCGGCCAATATGAGCCACAACCACAGTTTCCTTTTTTTCTTCATTTCTATTGGAACTTCGGTTTGTTGAGTTTGCAAAATAGAATTTGTTTCCAACTCAATCAAAGCAGCCGTCAGGTTATCATGTCTTCCACCGGAAGAAAATCCAATGGCATCAATCTTTTCCACTAATTCGGTAGTAATTGTTTTGATATCATGTTTTTGGGTAACTATTTCTATTAATTCAGTTTCTGGCACAGCTCCACAAATACCGTCAGTACACAATAGAAACCTGTCTCCTTTTCGGTACGACAGATTATCAGTAACTTCAACCTCCACGGTTGGTTGAATGCCCAATCCCCG
>JBBQMQ010000318.1:0-5316 GCA_038329115.1 Bacteroidales bacterium | reverse complement strand
AAATTTCAAAAGACGAGGTCAATTTAATGCCTGTGGTTATTTTCGAAGGGAAAATTACCATTGTGGACGATTTGTCGAAAATACAACCTGCAATTAATGAACTTCGTAAAAGTAAAATTGTAGGAATTGATACGGAAACCAAACCTGCTTTCACTCGTGGAACTCACCATAAAGTATCTTTAGTTCAAATTTCAACACTGAATCATTGCTTTTTATTCCGGTTGAATAAGATTGATTTTCCTGCTGCATTAGCTGAATTTATGGCAGATGAAAATGTAATAAAAATTGGACTTTCTTTGCGCGACGATTTGATTGGACTCAACAAACATCATGCATTTAAACCTGCAAGTTGTATTGATATTCAGACTATAGCGCAAAATTATGGCATTTTGGAACTTGGTTTGCAAAAAATTTATGCCATTTTATTTGAGAAAAAAATATCTAAATCACAGCGCCTAACAAATTGGGAAAACCCCGAACTGACTGAGCAACAAATGCGCTATGCTGCCACCGATGCATGGGCCAGTTTGCAAATTTACGTTCAATTGATGAAAGAAAATAAACTCTCCAAAAAGGAAATACAAAAAATTGTTTTACAAAATGCTCTTGAACAACGGGAAAAACAAGCATTAAACAATCAGTCAGAAACACAAGTAAGTGATTCTCAGTCCTTAAATTAGTCGCAATTGCGTGACTTAAAATCTAAAAAATAGTCAGATAAATGATAATTATTCAACTTAAACCTAAAAAGGAAGAAAGTTTGCAGCGTTTTCACCCGTGGGTATTTTCGGGTGCCATTCAAAAAATTGAAGGAAAGCCAGCTGAAGGTGATTTGGTGGAAGTACTTGATAGTAACCGAAACTTTCTGGCTTTGGGTCATTACCAGATTGGAAGTATTGCTGTTCGTGTGGTGTCATTTGATAATGTAGAAATAAATGACAATTTCTGGGGCAAAAAAATTCAACAGGCGTACGCGATGCGAAAATCGTTGGGTTTGGTTGCACCGAATCACAATAACACGTTTCGGTTGGTTCACGGTGAAGGCGATTCATTACCCGGTTTAATTGTTGATGTTTATGCGGATACTGCTGTGATGCAGGCTCATTCAATCGGTATGCACGAAATTCGTGAAACCCTCGCTAAAGCCATTGTAGCCAACGTACCTGAAGTGAAAAATGTGTATTATAAATCGGAAAACACATTACCTTTTAAAGCAGCTATTGAACCCGAAGATGGTTATCTGATTGGAAAAGAAACTACTCAACTCAGCGCCATAGAGAATGATCTGAAATTTCATGTAGACTGGTTGCGTGGACAGAAAACAGGTTTCTTTGTCGATCAACGCGAAAACCGTTCGCTCTTGGAACGTTATTCTGCAGGAAAATCGGTGTTAAATATGTTTTGTTATACTGGTGGCTTCTCCGTTTATGCATTGCGAGGTGGTGCAGAAGTGGTTCACTCCGTTGATAGTTCGGCAAAGGCAATTGATTTGACGGATAAAAATGTTGAATTGAATTTTCCAAATGATTCTCGCCATAAATCGTTTGATGAAGATGCATTCAAATATTTGAATAATCTCCACACATTAGAACAAAAATACGATGTAATCATTCTTGATCCGCCGGCTTTTGCCAAACACCGTGAGGCATTACGAAACGCTTTGAAAGGTTATAAACGTCTTAATGCCAAAGCTTTTGAACAAATTAAACCGGGTGGAATTTTATTTACTTTTTCATGCTCACAGGTAGTTTCCAAAGACCAGTTCCGCTTAGCGGTTTTCAGTGCAGCGGCCGAAAGTAAACGCAATGTCCGAATTCTTCATCAATTGTCTCAACCCGCCGATCATCCAATAAATATATATCACCCCGAAGGCGAATATCTGAAAGGATTGGTTCTTTGGGTGGAATAAAGTTAAATGTTTATTAACGCCATAAAATTTAAAATTTAATGATTTGCGTGTAATCAACTCATTACGTTGTCTTTACGTTTTATTCATTTTGTGTTTGTTTTACAATCAATTATAATGATAAATGTTTTTGTATATTAACATCAACTTTTTTGCAATTTTTTAGCAGAAAAGTTTTTTCTTTTCAATACAATCGTTATATTTGCAGTCTCAACATTTCCAATACTCACTTTAAAATTATAAAAGCCTATTGCCGAGAATTACTTTGAACCTCAAAATTAAAAGTAATGAAAAATTTGAATCAATTAACTGATGATGAATTGGTAAAATTGTATGAAAATGGCAATAATCAGGCGTTTGAAATTTTATTGTTGCGCTACAAATCAAAAGTATATACCTACATTTACTTAATTGTACGCAGTCGGGAACTAGCCGAAGATATTTTTCAAGACACTTTTATTAAAGCAATTGCCACCATACAACAGGGTCGTTATGTGGAATCAGGTAAGTTTTTGGCATGGATTAACCGCATTGCCCATAATCTGATTATTGATCATTTCCGTCGCGAGAAAAACGAAAACACGTTTTCAGCAGATGCTGTTGATTATGATATTGTTAACAATGCCAAGCTGTCCGAAAAAAGTGTTGAAGACACCATGTCGAATGAGCAAGTACTGGTCGATGTTGTTCATTTGATTGACTTATTGCCTCATTCCCAACAAAAAGTAATTCGGATGCGGTATTTTGAAGATTTGAGTTTTAAGGAAATTGCCGAGAAAACAGATGTCAGCATTAATACAGCACTGGGAAGGATGAGATACGCATTACTTAATATGCGTCGGATTGCAGCTGAAAATAATGTATATCTTGAATTGAAGTAATAAAACATTTAACAGAACATATTCAATTAATTAAATAACACATATTCAGATATATATGTGTTATTTGTTTTTTTGAAACAGACTTGTCCTGTTAATTTGATGCTATAAATTAAATCTTAATATACTAATTTATAAGTACCTCCGTTTTAGTAGTATCACTATAAAAATATTACGAGGTGCCTATGCAAAAAATTTCTACTTCATTAAAAAAAACTGATTTGTTCAATGAAAAGAAAGGGATTGAAAGCCCTTCAGAATTTCAACCAAGTGCAATTTCATTGCAAATGATACTCCAGTTTGCTTCAACTTACAGAGCTCAAAAAATTGCAGACAATCAGTTCGTCGAATGGTTTTTAAACTAAAAAAAAAGACTTCCAATCATTTGGAAGTCTTTTTTTTTGTTATATTTGCACTTTTAAGATTAGACTCTCAACTTAACACAAGCTAATGATTAAAATAATTTCACCGTCCTTATTATCGGCAGATTTTGGCAACTTGAAAGCTGCCTGCGAAATGATTAATGCGAGTGATGCTGAATGGTTGCATATCGATGTCATGGATGGCTCGTTTGTACCCAATATTTCGTTCGGTTTCCCGATTATGGAAGTCGTGAATAAATATTGTACAAAACCGCTCGATGTGCATTTGATGATTGTTCACCCCGAAAAATATATTAAAAGGTTTGCGGAAGCCGGTGCCAAGATTCTTACTTTTCATTATGAAACGGTAGAAAATCCATTGGAAATTATTGAAATGATAAAAGCTGAAGGAATAAAAGTCGGAATAACAATTAATCCGGATGTTCCGGTAAAAGTATTGGAGCCTTTTGTCGATAAAGTTGATTTAGTGCTTATTATGACAGTATTTGCCGGTTATGGTGGTCAGAAGTTTATTGAAGAAAGTTACGGGCGCATTGCAGAGCTAAAACAAATGATCGAAAGAAAAAGTGCTCATTGTGTGATTGAAGTGGATGGTGGTGTGAATGTACAGAATGCCGCAAAACTTTTTGAAAGTGGAGTAAATGTGTTGGTTGCCGGAAGTGCCATATTTAATGCCGAAAATCCAATTGAAACAATACATAAAATGTTAGAAAACTAATTCGTATTTTTTTTGAAATAATGCTATAAACTATTAATAATTATTTAATATAGAGGTAATTATGAAAACCTATAAATTTATTCTATTTCTTAGCACTTTGGCTTTATTATCAGGTTGCACTGAAGAAAAAACAGTTCTCAAAATTGGAGATAACTACCAGGGTGGATTGATAGCATACCTGTTACAACCAGGCGATAATGGATATGTGGTTGGCGAATCACATGGACTTATTGTGTCGGCCAGCAACCTAAGTGACGCAATTTCGTGGTTTAACGGAAGCTGGACTGCAACATCAGCAAATGAAAATGGGTTGTTCGCAGGTGCCATAAATACTCAACGAATTGTGAATTTTTATGGATCGGGAAACTATGCTGCAAAAATATGCGATGACTTGGTTGTCGACGGTTATGATGATTGGTATTTACCAAGTAAATATGAATTGGTCATATTGAATGATAATTATACTTTGTTGAAATTTGATTTTAACAAAGCAGATACCTTTTGGAGTTCAACCGAGTTGCCCGATTTATATATTGATTATGTCTGGTCAAGACGTTTTAATATAAATTATTCAATTGAATGTACAAAAAGTGCCAAATTAGGCGTCAGGGCTGTAAGAAGATTTTAGCAGTTATTTTTAAACTGGAATAATATGGATTTCCTGCAACGAACTCCTTTTTTTAGGTTGTTGCTCCCCTTTATTTTTGGAATCATCGCATTTCAATATCTGGAGCTATACAATTCGAGTTTGTATGTTTTACTTGGGTTATCATTTCTGCTGTTTTTTTTGTCGTTTGTGATTAAAGTTCCCAAACGACAATTTCAATTCCGTTGGCTTTTTGGCTGCGGAATTTTTCTTTTCATGTTCACACTAGCTTATTATTTAAGCACTGAAAGGGAAAAAGAAAACTCATTCGATCATTTGAATCAAAAAGGCATTTATCGTGTCGAAATAATTTCTCCTCCTGTTGAAAAAGCGAAATCATATCTTTGCAAGGTCGATGTGTTGCAATCTTTTGATTCAGTTTGGAAACCAGCTCATGGACAGGCAATTCTTTATTTCCAAAAAAACAAAAATACATCGGGATTATTATTTGGCGACCGTTTAATGGTTGAGGCTAATTTTGCACCACCTGAAAAACCATTGAATCCGGATGGTTTTGACTACGCCGCCTATTTAAAACGACAGGGAATAAGTGCAACCAGTTATATCTCAACGGGAAGTTGGCAATATCTGGGTAAAAATGAAAGCTTTTCCATTCGTCGGGAAGCCGATAGATGGCAAAAATATTTGCTCGGAATTTACCGTAAATTCAATATTCAGGGTGATGAATTTGCCGTGTTAGCAGCGTTGACACTGGGTTATACCGATGATTTGCAACCTGATATTCGTGCCGGTTACAGCGCCACCGGAACAGTACATATTTTATC
>JBBQMQ010000317.1:0-5322 GCA_038329115.1 Bacteroidales bacterium | reverse complement strand
TGATTGCCATAAAAACAATTGTAATCTACATTACGCGTATAACCCGAGTTGGTAATGATATAGGAAGAAGTTGTGCTGTTATTTGAAATGATATTATTCTTAAAATCGTAATTTCTGGTTCCAGTGCCACCATTATTTCTTTCTGAAATGATTATTGGAGAAAGGTTGGACGGGATATAAACGGAATTGTTATAAATTTTGATGTTGGTTACAGGATAGTTGACACAAAAAATTATTCCTTTGTCATTCTGGCTGATATTATAGCGGCAAATGATGCTGTCATCTTCCTGCACCGTGCAATTCCAAAATAAACCATGTGCATTATCATGACTATAACTGTATTGCCAGATTGTTCCCGGTGAACGTAAATCAGCATCATACATACTTCCATCGGCATCAGGCGAATTGTTACCATAACATTCATTATATTGGAAAACAGTATTTAGGCAGCTACAGGAATAAATAGTGTTTCCAGAAAGACCGTTAGCGGTATTATAACACACATTGTGCTCCACCAAACCACCATCAAACAAACGAATTATCATAGCATTTTTCGAAATAATAGAAATTGTGTTGTTTTTGACTACGGCATTGGTAATTTTCATGGCAGCCCATTCAGGTGATCCCGGTTGAAAACCATCGCCCGAAACGCACTCAAAATAAAGTCCCTGATTATCGCAGGATTGTATGGTGCATCCATCGATAAGTACATCATTGAAATGCGAATCTGTTTTAGCAACACTTACAATGGCAAAACCAATACCACCAGTTCTTTTATTGGCCCTGGCCTGACCGACACTCCCTTTTATATTGTGAATATACAAATTTTTCAGATAAATATGATTCGCAGTTCCATAATCACTTATTTCAATGCGTACTCCTCTCCGATCGCCTCCAGAAGCTGCATCATTTACTATTTCTAAGTTATTAATTTCCCAATATTGCTGATTATAAAGGTAAACAACTCCAGTGCCTGTCATTCCTGCACCATCGAAATAAGGCAAATTGCCGGTTCCGTATTTATCAATAACTATTGGATTTGTGGTTTCGCCAGAACCTTTGGGTTTTAATTGACCCGTCCACATACCTCCCGATTTAAAGAAAATAGTATCACCTCCAATAAAAGTAGTCGCATTTACCTTTGTCAGCGATTTCCATGCTGCTGAAGTTGAATTTCCGTTGTTTGTATCAATTCCTTCATTTGAATCAATGTAATAGGTTTTGGCTTGAGAGCTAATTGACAAAAGAAAAGAAAACAAGATAATTAAATTTTTTTTCATGACATTAATATATTGATAAAAAGAATTCTAACTTGAATTTGGAAATTTTATTTTATTAAAAACTTAAAAGAAGATTCGGCTTTTGTTGTGTTCAAATGAGCAAAATAAAGACCGGGATTTGTAAAAGTATATTTTGTATTTGAGTTCGGCTGTAATTTTTGCCACATAATACATTGACCCATAGAATTGTAGATACCAAATGAAACCGAATTTTCATTTCGTGAGAAAATGATCAGGTCTTTGTTTTGAACTGAAACATGCACATCATTATCCTTAACTACAGGATGATTAGTCAGATTGTTGAAAACAATTTCGTATAATTTCAGGGTTCTGTCTTCCGCTGTTACGCTAACAATTGCCTTACGACCGTTTTGCTCAGTTGCCTGTTCTACAGTTATTGTAGCAAAAGGACTGCTTGTAATTGCTACTACTTGTTGAAGCTCATCAGATTTGAAGTTATAATTCTGAATATCAGGGTTGAAACCAGATAACTGAACACCATTCACTCTGATTGAAATTAAATTCGCATTATTGTCCGAAGCGCAAGTTGAAACTAAAGTTGAATATGTGTAGCCTGAAGGCCAAATATCAGTACGAAATGGAGATGCAGGAAAATCAATTGAATTATACAAATTGCACAACGGATTTTTTGACCATGCATACCTGACAGCGACCGGTTGTATTACTAAATTGCTTTGTATTGAAATAGTTGAATCATTTATAATCGTGGCATTTCCTGATTTGAAAATTTTATCATTTCCTGCAATCACAAATCCATTCAATGATGTATCACCGGTTTTAATTTTAAGACCGGCACCCTGATTTCTAAACACCAGATAAGCAGTATCCCTGCTAAACCAATATTGAGATAATACGGGGCTTTCACCAATTATGTCCTTGTTATACGTTTTTTTCAAAACAACCTGTGCCAACCTTTCACCAACAGGTTTTTTGTTGTGTGGATGCATTCTGATTGCATCATCCGGATTATTCGGATCTTCGTTTGTATCTATTGTGACTGCCATTCCGATGTTTGGAACATTATCGTCAGTAAGTAAGAACTGTTGTTGCTCCCTTAAATCCTGCCAGTTTCCTTCCTCGTATTCACGACTAACCGATACACCCATATTTGGCATTTGTACATAATAAAAAGGCAAATTCCCCATTCCCCATTGTGAACGCCAGTCTTCAATGAGTTTTTTCATCATAAGCCGGTATTCCTTAGCGCGCTTAATATTACTTTCACCCTGATAATAGACAAAACCTTTTATCGGAAATCCTTTTAATGGATTAATTTGTCCGTTGTAATGAATTGAAGGATATGCTGCCACATCTGTTGAGTCCATACCGGTTATACGTCCTGCCACTTTGCATAATTCGGGATCAGAAATTATTTTGCCGTGACTCATCCATGTTTCCAACTCCGTACCACCTCTGTATGATTGCATTATTCCGACAGGAATATTTAATTCAGCATTCAACATGCGTGCAAAAACATAAGCAACTGCAGAAACTTTTTCACCAACTTCAGTACTATTACAAACAAACCAGGAAACAGAACTTCCGTTTACTCTTTCCTGTTCGAAGTTGTTAGAAAAGTAACTTGCTCTGAATGAGCGAATCATTGGATAATTACTTGCCTCCGCAATGTATTGAGATGCTTCCAACAAATGGCTCACTTTTTTCTCCATATTGGATTGTCCCGCGGCAAACCAAACATCACCAATTAAAATATCATCAAATATTTGAAGTGATGCAGCATTATTTAAGATGCCAAAACTCAACGTACAGGGTTCACTGCATACTGATTGAGCAGGAATTTCCAAACTCCATCTCCCATTTACATCAACTTTAACTGAATCTTTATAGACATTCCCCTGTCTTGTAAACACTACTTTTACAGTATCACCCGCTGTTCCCCCACCATGAAATTTCAAAGGAGTTTCTCGCTGCAGAACCATGTGTGAACTAATAAACTTTGGCACTTCAATAAAATGGTTGTTAATAGTTTCACTTTTCAAAGAAATCCAATCTGAAGCAACACGAATACCATCAAGGCTGAAATTCCCACTATTTGCTCTACCCTGAATTGCGATAACATTTGCAGAAACATCATTTCCGGCATCAGCCAACGGACCGATTATTGGCGTTCCGGGGTCGATAGCATTCAAGTCCGGATTTACAAAAAGGCTAACTTTGTCATCTGTTCCTGAAGCGGTTTGAAATTCGTATTTTACAACAATCAAATAGGTTGTTCCAAAGCTGTAGGGCACACCGGATGTATAAATTACTGTTCCTGTTGTTGTTTTTGTTAATCCGAACTGAAATCCTGTACCGTCGGCTTTTATATAAGTTCTTCCTCTGAAAGCACTATTTGTATAAAAGCCGATAAAATAATCACCGCTTCCAGCCGATGTCAAATTTATCAGAGCTGAATAATAATATGTTCCGCTTAAAGTTCCAACGAATGTTTTTTGAAGCCTGTCAGTTGTTGGAATAAATGTAGCAGCATTTCCTGTTCCTGAAAATGGATACCCCGAATAAACAAGACCGGTTGCCGAAACTGATATTCTATTTGTAGATGCAGAACCTACAATCCAATTATTTTGTCCGTTCAGATCCGTTCCGGCAGTAAAATCAAAATTTTCCTGCAAGAATAAAGACTGTGCATTCAAAAAACCGCACATGCCAAAATAAAATATCAGTAACAGAATTTTATATTTATTTACAAGGAATTCTTTCATTTCTGATTATTAAATTAGAACAACAGAAAATACTGATTGATTTATATTTCATAACTTGATGCTTAAACTTTGAAGAATTCAAATTCAGTTGATTAACCAATTAAACGGTTTATTATTTACTGCTATTCACCAGTTTATTCAGTTCTTTCAGAAGCAAATATAAGCCCGGCTGCATCATGGGTCCATGACCAAAGCCCTGTAATTCATAAAGCGAAGTATTGGTATGCCCATTCACTTTCATCATTCTTGCCAGATAGGCATTTTCTTCATACCTACCTAACATTTCCAACTCACGATCACCTGTGATCAAAACCAATGGCGGCAAGTTTTTTCTAACAAAAAACAAAGGAGCATATTCGTCAATCACAGGCTGAGTATCCCTTATTCCACGCTCTTTTCGAACAGTAAAATGTGTAATAGTTTGCGGACTTAATGGCAATAAACCCGCAATCCTGTTGGCATCGACATTGTATTTTGCCAACCACTTTTTATCCATCCCTACCATTAAATCCAGATAACCACCAGCTGAATGCCCCGAAAGAAAAATTTTCGTACTGTCGCCTCCGTATTTTGCAACATTTCGGAAAACCCAGGCAACCGCAGCTGCAGCATCTTCAATATAAACCGGACATTTTACATTCGGATTTTTACGATATTCAATTCCAACTACTGCAAAACCCTGATCCTTCAGTTTCTCAGGGATTTCCTTTTTTCCTCCAGTCATACTTCCACCATGAATCCACACAATGGTGGCAAAATTCTTTTTATTAACCGGATAATAAACATCCAATTGACAATTTTTCAAAGCATATTCATCCAGATTTTCCTTTTCTGCATCTCTATATAGAATCGATGTTTCGGTTTTATACTCGTATTTCTGCACATCTTTTGGCTGTTTGTTTTGTGCAAACAGCGTAAGAATTGTAAAATATAAAATTAATATTATTACTGATTTTTTCATAAAAAATTGCTCTAACTGCATTATAAAACATTAATCCTCATCTTCATTAAGTTGAAAGATAAGGATTAATATTTAAACTCATAAATTAATATCCCAGATTTTGAGGAAAATTAGCTGCACCCATTTGGTCTACCTGACTCTGAGGTATCGGCCAACGAACGTGAAATGGCTGAATATTTACTCGTACCGCTGTATCGGCAATCATAACCACAGTTCCTTTCTTATAATATTCACCACCATATTTTTTCACTTTGCTAATCAACAATCCATTTCTTTTAAGATAAAACCAACGATCACCTTCAAATGCCAACTCACGGGCATGTTCGTCAGTAATCAT
>JBBQMQ010000316.1:0-5343 GCA_038329115.1 Bacteroidales bacterium | reverse complement strand
AATGGATATTTTCTATATCAAATATGATGCTTTCGAACTCGCTTTAGATGCTCTAAAAGATGTGTATAAAGAGTAGACCCCCAAATGGGGGCTTTAAGACGCATTCGATTAAATATCTGAATATCAAAATCACTTTTAAGCCTCACTCTTAAGCCCCCAATTTGGGGGTTTGGGGGTCAAAATAAAGAAAGGAGTAAAAATAATTAACGAATATATCAATAATAAATCTAAGTTACTTAAACCAAATAAAAATGAAAATACTAAGAATTTTAACAATCGTACTTTTCTTGTTTTTCGTTTTAATACAATCCATCGTAATTATGGCAAGCAACAAAACCGAAAAGCAGAAATACACTGTAATTCAAAAAGATAAAGACTTCGAAATACGTTTTTATCCTTCAGCCACATTGGCAACCATTGAATCCCGCGCTACAAATTACAGGGATTTATCTTCACCGGGATTTAGAAAACTGGCTGGATACATTTTTGGAAACAACGAATCGTCAGCTCAAATTTCAATGACTACACCGGTTCACATGGATGTAAACGATACACTTTCGACAATGAGTTTTGTCATGCCTTCGAGCTATAATCCTCAAAATTTACCTAAACCGAATGATGCTGGTGTCAAAATCATTCAAATAGCAGATGAATATGTAGCTACAATTCGTTTCGGCGGTTATGTAAATGATAATAACTTGAAGTTTTATACCGAAAAACTAAAAAATATTCTTATTCAAAAAGGCATTAAATCTACCGGTCATTTCCGGTTTTTAGGCTATAATCCACCTTATCAGTTTATTGGCAGACGCAACGAGATAATAGTTTCTGTTGAATGGAAAGAATAATTTTACAATTGGTATATGTACTTAAGTAATGACCCTTCTGCCGCAGCGGGAAGGAAATCACTAACCACCAACAAAAAACTGCTTTTACATATCAAATCCGTGAATTATGTAACATATTATCGGCAATGTGTAAGTTTTTCGGGTGACAATGCATGACCTTTGCATAACTATTCATAGTAATATATAAAATTCAACATTATGAACACAACAGGATTAATAGGCAACTGGGAGGAACAAAAAAACAGACTGAAAAAACGCGTTGTCATCCTTAACGACAAGGATTTGATATTATCCGAAGGCAAAAAAGAAGAGATGATGGGAGGTCTGCATCATAAACTAGGTAAAACAAAAGAAGAATTTCATAATATTCGTTTAGATTTATATTTATAGTACCTCAATATACTCAGAAAGAAGCATTATTTATCATACTTGATAAGCGATGCTTTTTTTGTTTCCGAAAAGCGGGACAGAATTATAAATTCGTTACAGCGCAATATCTGTGAATCATGTAATAAATTATCCGAATTGTATAAGTTTTTTGGTAATAAAAGCACGAACTTTACTCCACTGAACATTGATAACCTGATAAAATTCAATATTATGAACACGATTGAACAAAACGGCGATTGGGAAGAACAAAAAGACATACTAAAACAGCGCTTTGCTGCCCTTACCGATGATGATTTGATGTTTGACGAAGGCAAAAAGGAAGAAATGATAGGAAACCTTTATCAAAAGCTTGGAAAAACAGAAGAAGAATTTCATAATATTCTTTTAGATTTAAATTTATAAGCCATAATCTGTCATCCATTAGATATGCAATGTATTTTTTTGACCCGATAAAAGGATTGATTTTTAATTCGTTGAACTGTAAAATCAGCGAATTATGTAACATATTATTGCCATTATGTAAGCTTTTCAGAGATTTAAGCATGACCTTTGCAATCACTAAATATTAGTAACAATATAAAATTCAACATTATGAACACAACTGAACTAAAAGGAAATTGGGAAGAACAAAAAGGTAAACTGAAACAACGCTTTGCTACCCTGACTGATGATGACCTGTTATTTGCCGAAGGCAAAAAAGAAGAAATGATGGGAAAACTTCAACAAAAACTTGGCAAAACCAAAGAAGAATTACATAAAATTCTCACGGATTTATAGTATATTATTTTTTAGGCCTATTACTAACGGGGTGACTTTTAGTCACCCCGTTAGTGTTTCCGGAACTGCCTGACCGTTTCAAAACCGCTTTGACAAATTGAAAGAAAAACTGCCTGAAGTTAATGATATGGTCTTGTAAAACATCCTGTAATATTAAAAATCAGTGAAACATGTAACATTTAGGTATATTTGTGTAACTGGTTCCAATTTAATTAGCCTCACCTTTGTACCGTTGGAATAATAGTATTTCAACGGAAAAAATTAATCAAATGAAAAAGACTTTACTTCATACTGCCGTGGCAGTTTCTTTTCTTTTCTTATCACAACTAAGTATGGCACAGTCCCCCACTTTGGGAACTGCAGCTAACTTTGTATTGTTTTCAACGAATGGTGCAGTCAGTAACACCGGCATCACACATCTAACAGGTAATGTAGGAACAAACAATGGTTCAAGTACTGCTTTTGGTAATGTAGATGGCGTTATGCACGACAATGATGGTGTCAGTGCAAAATGTGCTTCCGATTTATTGATTTGCTATAACCAACTGAAAGCTGCTATCCCAACATTCTTTCCAGCATCACTTATGGGTAACGGACAGAAACTGAATGCAGGAATTTATGCCATCAGTGCAAGTGCTACATTAAACAACATCCTTACTTTAGATGGACAAAACGACCCGAATGCTCAATTTATTTTTCAGGTTGCCGGTTCATTCTCAACAGGTGCTGCAGCTCAGGTAGTATTAATTAATGGTGCAAAAGCCTGCAATGTTTACTGGAAAATAGAAGGATTAGTTAGCCTGGCTACAGGAACCAAAATGAAAGGAACAGTAATTGCTAATAATGCGGCTATACAAACGTATTCAATTGTTGAACTTGAAGGACGATTACTTTCAACTGCCGGTGCTGTAACTGTAGATGGATTGATAGCAGCTATGCCTATTGGTTGCGGAAGTCCTGTATTAACCGGACCTGTAGCTCCTAATCTTTTTACAACTGCTTGTTATGCATTCTTTTCAGCCAATGGTGGAGTTACTAACACGGGCGTATCAACCATTACCGGCGATATAGGAACCAATGTAGGTTTAACAGTCGGCTTTGCAGCCATAAATGTAACCGGTACTATTCACCCCATTGCTGATGTTTCAACAGCCAAAGCTGCATCCGATATATTGCTCACTTACGGATATTTGAATACACTTCCGGTTGATATTAAATTATTATACCCGGTTCAGTTTGGCCGTAACCTTACATTGACTCCACATACTTATTTAATGGAAAGTGCTTGCGTTTTTACCGATTCACTTTATCTGAATGCTCAGGGTAATGCCAATGCTGTATTTGTTATCAAAATAGTCGGAGCTTTATCGACCAGCACATATGCCAAAGTTTTATTGCAAAATGGTGCTCAGGCAAAAAACGTTTATTGGTTAGTAACGGGTGCCGTAGAAATAAACGGTTATTCCGAATTTAAAGGAACTATTATTGCCAACAACGGCGCAATTAATTTCAAATCAGGTTGTAAACTGGAAGGTAGAGCTCTCACAACTATGGGATCTTTAGCTACAGCAGCCATTACAGCCAATGCCTCACCGGTTTGTATACCGACAGCAGTCGCTTTACTGAATACAGTGGAATCTGCAACAATTTATCCTAATCCGATGAACACTTCAATAATTCTGACTTTAGCCGATGCTTCGGTTTACAACAGTCAATTGAGTATTTACAATGCGTTGGGTAAAATGATGGTAACAAAATTGATTACTAAAAAGAGTACCACCGTAACTACCAACTTCCCGACGGGAATCTATTTTTACAACCTGGTTGGTAAAGACAATACTGTTCAATCCGGCAAATTAATTTCAGAATAAAACGCCTGAAAAACCAATTCAACCGCCTTGTGAAACTCTTTCTCAAGGCGGTTCTTTTGATGCTCAGTATATCTGCCCCTAATTATCTCCCTTTGGTCGCTGACCGAGGGTTCCCCTAAAAAGGACTTTCTCCTTTTACAAAAGCAGGTTTTCCTATAATTTTCTGGCGTTAATAGCCCTTTTTAGGGGGTTGGGGCTTTTATTCACCACATCAAAAGCAGTGATATATGTAAATCATTCCCAACAATATGTAACCCTTAGGGCTAGAAACAGCCTCACCTTTGTAATGTTGAAAAAAGATAATAATATAAAATTTTTAAGTATAAATATTCACTAAATAAAATCACCAGACAATGAAAAGAAAAATTATTTTGACTAAAGAAATGAATACTCAGACGCTCACGCGAAAACGGTATTCAAGGTTATTCAGTTTAACCGCAGTATTGATGCTTATTGCCTTTTTTACTTGGCAATGTAAGACAGACGATTACGTCGCAATTGATGGAGGACCTTGCCCTGTAGTAATATCAGTTACCCCGGTAAGTGGTGCAACATTGGTAGGTCGCAGTGCAGTAAATGCCAGTGAACAAGCGCCAAGAACAACCCTTGTTACTGCAACCTTTAATAAAAAAATGGATGCCAAAACGATTAACGGATCTACATTTATCGTAAAAGTAACCGGTGGTTCGGAAGTCAATGGAAACGTGACTTATAACGCCGCAGATTCAACAGCAGTATTCACTGCTTCAGGTAAATTTGCCGACAATACTACTTTTGAAGCCAGAGTGACAACTGGAGTAAAAGATTTAATGGGCAATGCACTTCAACAAGACAAAGTGTGGGCATTTAGTACCGGTACTACTATTTTACCTATTATAACCGCTTTAAGCCCGGCCAATCTGGCAACGAATGTGGCATTTAATAAAGTGATTACGGCAACATTCAGTGTTGCAATGGATCAGTCAACAATCACCGCTTCAACTTTTATGCTGAAGAAAGCAGGTGTTCCAGTATTAGGTACAGTTTCAGGTACAGGAACAGGCGCAACTTTTACACCGACTGTTGCTCTTAGTCCAAATACAATTTATGCAGCCACTATTACAATGGCAGTAAAAAATGCAGATCAAACTGCTTTGGCAAAAGACACAACCTGGACGTTTACTACTGCCGGTATAGCACCAACAGTATTAACAACAGACCCTACAAAAGCTGCGACTCTTGTACCATTAAATAAAACTGTCTCAGCTGTCTTTAGTGTAGCTATGAATGCTACAACAATCACATCAACTACTTTTACTTTAAAAAGGAGTGGAGTAGTAGTTAATGGAGTAATCGGTTACACAGGTACTACTGCAACCTTTAATCCGAACAATGATTTATTATCGAATACTGTTTATACTGCTACTATCAAAGCAGGTGTAAAGAATACAAATGGAACACCGTTGGCAAAAGATACA
>JBBQMQ010000315.1:0-5362 GCA_038329115.1 Bacteroidales bacterium | reverse complement strand
CCAAGAACAATAATTGCATCGTATTTTGCCGAACTTCTTAATTGTTTTGCTGCGTACGTTAATTCAAAAGTTCCGGGAACATGAACTACTTTGATGTTATCAGGATCCACTCCTACTAACTTTAATGTGTCGATAGCTCCGTGAAGCATGGTATGCGTAATTTGGGGATTCCAATCGGCTACCGCAATAGCGTATGATTGTTTTGATACAAATTCTTTATCGGGCATTAATTCGGCATTGTATTCCGATAGATTTTGATATTTTGTTGCCATTTTTTTAGTATGATAATATGTTAATATGATAATGAGTTGATGTATTACTTATTACTTGTCATTGCTTATTGCTTATTGCTAAAAAAAGCCACTCCTTTTGGGGAAGCAGCTTTTTTTTTCAAAAAATTATATTTCTACTTTTGAACGCGAGCCAAATATTTGTCAATATCAGCAGCTTCAGAGCTTTTTGGATATTTTTCTTTAATTGCAGCGTATTTCTTTTCAGCTTTTTCAGGTTGATTCAACGATTCGTAAACCAAACCGGCTTTTTTAAGATATACAGGACTTAAAATCATGTTATCCATATCAGCTGCTTTGTCGAAATAGCTTATTGCTTTAGCTGTTTCGCCTAGTTCAACATAACAGTCGCCTGTTAAACCTTCAATAGTTGTTTTGATATACGTGTCATTGCCATCATATTGTGACAGGAACTTGATTGCTTCGTCGTATTTACCTAATTTGTAACTACAAATTCCGGCGTAAGCAGCAGCAAGATTAGCGCTTGGAGTCATTCCATATTCGGAAATAATTTCTTTAAAACCCATGATTTGATTTCCATTTCCTTCGAGTGCTACTCGAAATGAATCGGTTGCAAATACTGCCTGAGCTTTGTACATTTCGTTTTCGGCGGTTATCTCACGGGGTTCCATGTAAAAATTTCGAAACGATAGTATTGCTAATACGATTAGAACTACAGTTGCAACTCCAATTAAAATTTGTTTTTGATGTTTTTCAACAAATAATTCCGACGCGGTTAAAGCATGTTCAACATTTTCTAATTCGACGCGTTTTGGTTCCACTTTTTTTGCCATATACTTATTTAATAAAAATTCTTTTTGTTAATCCTTTTTTTTTCAGTGTTGCAAAAGTAGATAAATTCTTTTAGATATAGAAATTTTAGCCTGAATTTTTTTTGCGCGGTTCGAACATGAGTTTAATAATGCTTAAAAACGGGTTAAAAGTGCACTTTTAACGAAATATTTTTGGTAGGAAATGATCAATCATAAAATATAGTACTATATTTGCAGCATAGAAAAACGAACCGCATTGTTCTGAGATTGGAAAACTCAACGTTAAAAATTTAACGAGATATGTTCGGTTTTTAATGGCGGGCTGCGCCTTCGGGTATCCAGAGTGGACGGCAGATTACAAAGAGAACTAACACCTCAAATCCTATTTATTAGGAGTTTTCTCAACTAATGGCAATGCGGTTTTTGTATACAATAATCCCGCGAATCAGGTAACCGATTCGCGGGATTGTTTGTTATCATTTCTCGATGCTACTTAAAAGTTCCCAAGCACGTTCCACTGTTTTTACATCGGAGAATACCACCGAACGTCGGTGATTTTGTTCTCGAAGCTGGCATTGGCGCGGATGCGAAGTCATATATTGTAATAAACTGCCGAAAATTGGTGAGTGATAATAAGGTGATTGTGGATTTGAAACCAGAAACGCTGTCATTCGTTCGTTTTTCAACACCAGCTTTTCAATTCCAAATTTCATAGCCATCCAACGTAAGCGTACCACCAGCATCAGGCTTTGTCCTTCAGTAGGAATTTTACCAAAACGGTCTTCGAGCCGCTTTTCGAATTCGAGCAATTCGGTTTCGGCATCTATATTGTCGAGTTCGCGGTACAAAGTGATTCGCTCGGATACGTTTTCGATATAATCGTTCGAAAATAGCACTTCCAGATCGGAATCAATCTGACAATCGGTTACAAAGACGTTTGAAGCATCATTTTTTGCCCGTTCGTCGGCATACAAATCGACAAATTCTTCGTCTTTCAATTCGTGAACGGCTTCATTCAGAATTTTTTGATAGGTTTCGTAACCGAGGTCGGCAATGAAACCGCTTTGCTCTGCTCCGAGCATATTTCCAGCTCCACGGATATCCAAATCCTGCATAGCGATATTAAAACCACTTCCCAGTTCGGCAAACGTTTCGAGCGCCTGCAAGCGCCGACGGGCTTCGGGAGTGAGCAGACTCATTTCGGGAGCCATCAAATAACAAAATGCTTTCCGGTTGCTGCGTCCTACACGTCCACGAAGTTGATGTAAATCGCTCAAACCGAAATTTTGGGCACTATTTATAATAATTGTATTTACATTGGGAATATCAATTCCCGATTCAATAATAGTGGTTGCCACCAGCACGTCGTATTCATAATCAATAAAATCGACAATTACTTCTTCGAGTTTATTGGCTGGCATTTGTCCGTGACCTACTACAACCCGACAGCCGGGTACTAATCTGCGGATTAAAGCTTCGATGGTGTAAATGTTTTGAATCCGGTTATTGATAAAAAATACCTGACCGTTTCGGTTCATCTCAAGCTGAATGGCTTCGCGAATAACATCTTCATCATAAATATGAATTTCAGTCTGAATAGGATATCTGTTAGGCGGAGGAGTATTGATAATGGACAAATCGCGGGCTCCCATCAACGAAAACTGAAGAGTACGTGGTATGGGAGTTGCCGTCATGGTGAGCGTATCCACGTTCACTTTCATTTCTTTCAGCTTTTCTTTTACAGTAACCCCGAATTTTTGCTCTTCGTCAATAATAAGCAATCCTAAATCGTGAAACTTCACTGATTTTCCTACCAGTTTATGCGTACCGATTATAATATCAACCTGTCCTTTTTCCAGCCTATCAAGCACTTCGCCGGATTGTTTGGCTGTTCGGGCGCGACTGAGATATTCAATTGTACACGGAAAATCTTTCAACCGATCTCTAAAAGTATTGTAATGCTGCAATGCCAAAACGGTAGTGGGGACTAAAACTGCCACTTGTTTGCTGTCGGTAACCGCTTTAAAAGCAGCACGGATAGCCACTTCGGTTTTTCCAAATCCCACATCGCCACAAATCAAACGATCCATCGGCAACAACGATTCCATATCTTTTTTTAAATCGGCAGTAGCTTTTATCTGATCGGGCGTGTCTTCATAAACGAATGAAGCTTCAAGCTCCTGTTGCAGATAACTGTCGGGCGAATATTGAAATCCTTGTTCTGCTTTTCGTTTGGCATAGAGCTTAATCAATTCACGCGCAATATCTTTTACCTTTGTTTTGGTACGTTCTTTCAATCGTTCCCATGCACCCGATCCCAGTTTATTGATTCGTGGTGCTTCTCCTTCTTTGCCTTTGTATTTGGATATTCGGTGAAGTGCGTGAATGCTCACAAAAATGATATCGTCATCTTTATAAACAAGCTTCACCATTTCCTGCATTTTCCCGTTCACATTGGTTCGCACCAATCCGCCAAATGTACCAACGCCATGATCGACATGAACCATATAATCGCCAATTCGGAACTGATTTAGTTCTTTGAGCGTCATCACCACTTTTCCAAGACGCGTTTTATCGGTTTTAAGCTGGAATTTATGGAAACGGTCAAAAATCTGATGGTCGGTATAACAAATCAATGATAAATCATGATCAATAAAGCCTTCGTGCAGCGTGTTTTTTATCGGCTGAAAGATAATATTATCATTTCTATCAGAAAAAATGGCTGCTATCCGATCGGTTTGCTTGACACTGTCGCTTAAGATATATAACTTATAACCTTCTTGTAATTTATGCTTCAGATTATCAGCAACTAAATCAAAGTTTTTATGAAACAGTGGCTGAGGAGAAGTATTGAAGTGAATGGCTGTTTTTGGTTTGAAAAATGCATTTTCAGTCCATTCAAATTTTCTAAAATCGATTGCTAACTCAATAAATTCATCTCCGGTTATCAGTGTTTTATGCAAATGAGGAGTCTTATGATCTGATTCGTTGGCCTTTACCAATGCTTCGTTATAAACCTGATTAATCCTGTCGCGCACAAAGGTCACATTCATAAAGCTAAACCAGCCATTCGCAGGAATGAATTCGAAAAAAGAAACGTGGGATGACGTTTTATCGTGTTGTAAATCAGGGATTATTATAATTTCAGTTTTCTTTTCCTGAGATAGTTGAGTTTCGATATCAAAAACCCGGATTGATTCTACTTCATCACCGAAAAAGTCACAACGATAAGGCAATTCATTAGCATACGAAAAGATATCAACAATACTTCCACGTACAGAATACTGTCCCGGTTCATAAACAAAGTCAACCCGTTCAAAGCGATACTCATTTAGCATTTCAATCAGAAAATCGATGCCTAAATTTTCGCCAACTTTCATCCTCAGCATTTGAGTTTTCATCCGTTGAGCCGAAACAACTTTTTGCATTAATGACTCAGGGTAAGTGATTATCAAACATGCTTCTGTTGTATTTGCCAGTTTATTAAGCACTTCGGTACGCAAAATATCATTCGCAGCATCAAGTTGCGAGAGTTTTATGGCTTTTTTGAATGATGAAGGAAAGAAAAAAACTTCATCAAGTGAAAGTATTTGCTTTAAATCGTTGTATAAATAGGCAGCTTCGTCAGCATCGTTCATTACCAAAACATGAGTTTTCGGATTGGCTTTAAAAAGCGATGCGACAATTAAAGACAATGAAGAGCCGCTCAAACCGGAAATTTTTAAATTCTGTTCGAGTGATGAACCCCAGTTAATAAGTGATTTAACTTGAGGGTGTAAGGAGTAAAGCTGTTGAAAATCTGGTAAGTTAATAGGGTGAATAGTTTATGGGTTAATTAGTTAATTAGTTGATTAGTTGATTCGTTAATTGGTTAATTAGTTAGTTGTTTGTGATTAATATACTACTTTATCATCTGTTCTATTCCACATTTCGAATGCTTCAATTGCCTCATTCTGGAGAAGTTGAGTTGAAGATAATTTGCGATTTTCAGGTTTTAAATCAATTTCGTCATAAATAAATGAATCATCAAATCCTATTTTTTTTGCATCGGTTTTAGTGTTGCCATAATAGATTTTATCGAGATGTGCCCAATATACAGCTCCTAAACACATTGGACAAGGCTCGCATGAAGTATAAATTTCACATCCGGCTAAATCGTAAGTTCCTAATTTTTTGGATGCTTTTCGGATAGCAATAACCTCAGCATGAGCCGTGGGATCAACATTTGAAGTAACTCTGTTTACTCCGGTAGCTATTATTTTTCCATCCTTCACAATGACAGCTCCGAATGGTCCACCC
>JBBQMQ010000314.1:0-5386 GCA_038329115.1 Bacteroidales bacterium | reverse complement strand
TTAAATTTCGACAAGTCGAAATGATTTTCAATCGCTTATTATCTTATCAGTCATGCTTGCATGACTTAAATCTTTTTTTTATCCGTTCTGATGTCATCCGTCAAATCCGCTTAATCCGTTAAATCCGCGTTCTATTCTTTTAAAAAAATACGTTGAAATTCATTTCATTAGTTCTATGTAAGCGAAATCATACAACTTAAAGTATTAATTACTCAATACTCTGTGTGTAAGCTCAATGTAATTGAATTAAATACGTTAATTGCGGATAATTATAAAACATAAATCTGCAAATACTTGTCCTTACTTCTTGCTCCTTACTCCTTACCTCTTTTCCCTGAATTCTGCCATTTTCTGCCCTTTTGTCAGAATGGTTTTGTTTTCGGTCTGTAATTTTATGACTTTAGCTGTCAAAAATCATTTTCTATTTAAAAATATTCCATTGGCACATACTTTGTAAAATGTGAATCGTATTCAAAAAATTCGAAAACTATAACTTATTAAAATAAACTCAAAAATCATGGGAAAAATTATTGGAATTGACTTAGGAACCACAAACTCGTGCGTTTCTGTAATGGAAGGTAACGAACCAATCGTTATTGCAAACAGTGAAGGAAAACGTACTACACCTTCTGTAGTTGGATTTATTGAAGGTGGCGAACGTAAAGTAGGTGATCCTGCAAAACGTCAGGCCATTACCAATCCAACAAAAACCGTTTCTTCTATCAAACGTTTCATGGGTGAAACCTACGACCGCTTGGCTAAAGAAATTGCACGCGTACCATTTAAAGTGGTAAAAGGCGACAACAACACAGCACGTGTTGACATTGACGGACGTATGTATTCTCCACAGGAAATTTCAGCTATCATTCTTCAAAAAATGAAAAAAACAGCTGAAGATTATCTTGGCACTGAAGTAACCGACGCGGTAATTACTGTTCCTGCTTACTTTAACGATGCTCAACGTCAGGCAACAAAAGAAGCCGGTGAAATTGCAGGTTTAAATGTAAAACGTATTGTGAACGAACCGACTGCTGCTGCGTTGGCTTATGGTTTGGACAAAACGAACAAAGACATGAAAATCGTGGTTTTCGACTGCGGTGGTGGTACTCATGATGTTTCTGTTCTGGAATTGGGCGATGGTGTATTTGAAGTAAAATCAACTGATGGTGATACTCACCTTGGAGGTGATGACTTTGACCACCGCATTATCGACTGGTTGGTTCAGGAATTTAAGAACGACAACAGTAATATTGATCTGAGCAAAGATCCTATGGCTTTGCAACGTCTGAAAGAAGCTGCTGAAAAAGCAAAAATCGAATTATCAAATACAACTTCTTCTGAAATCAATTTGCCTTATATTATGCCTGTTGATGGTGTACCACGCCACTAAGTTCGTACTTTGACCCGTGCAAAATTTGAACAATTGATTGATGATTTGATTCAACGCACTATCGAACCATGTCGCACCGCATTGAAAAGCGCAGGTTTGACAATCGGTGATATTGACGAAATAATTTTGGTAGGTGGTTCAACCCGTATTCCTGCAATTCAATCGGCTGTTGAAAAATTCTTTGGCAAATCACCTTCAAAAGGCGTAAACCCGGATGAAGTTGTTGCAGTAGGTGCTGCTATTCAGGGCGGAGTTTTAACCGGCGAAGTTACTGATATATTGTTACTTGATGTGACTCCACTTTCACTTGGAATTGAAACCATGGGAAGCGTGATGACCAAACTTATTGAAGCAAACACAACTATTCCGACTAAAAAATCGGAAACATTTACAACAGCCGCCGACAATCAGCCTTCGGTAGAGATTCATATCCTTCAGGGAGAACGTCCGTTGGCAAATCAGAATAAATCAATTGGTCGTTTCCACCTGGATGGTATTATGCCGGCTCGTCGTGGTGAACCGCAAGTTGAAGTGACTTTTGATATTGATGCAAACGGTATTTTACATGTTTCTGCTAAAGATAAAGCTACAGGAAAATCTCAGAGCATTCGTATCGAAGCTTCTTCCGGATTGACCGATGCTGAAATCAAACGGATGAAAGATGAAGCTGCTGCCAATGCTGAAGCCGATGCAAAAGAAAAAGAAAAAATCGACAAAATGAATCATGCTGACAGTTTGATTTTCCAGACTGAAAAACAACTGACTGAAATTGGCGATAAAATTCCTGCAGACAAAAAAGGCCCTATTGAAGCTGCTTTAGCTAAATTGAAAGAAGCTCACAAAGCTCAGGATATTGATGCACTGGATGCTGCAACGAAAGAAGTAAATGACGCTTTCCAGGCTGCAAGTCAGGAAATGTACAACGCTCAGAATGCACAGGAAGGACAATCCCAACCAAACCAGGACTTTGGCGGACAACAACAAAGCCAACAGGGAGGAAATAAAGAAGGCGATGTAACTGATGTGGATTTTGAAGAAGTAAAATAACACCTCACCCCTGACCCCTCTCCTTGAGGAGAGGGGGAAAGAGTGCCCCCTAACCCCCTCCCGATAAATCGGGATAAATTGCGGGGGAATAAGAATAAGAATAAGAATAAGAACAGCCCAACTGAATGAAAATTCAGTCGGGCTGTTTTTTTGTTACTTTTATACCCAAAAAGGTATAATTAAAAATTGTTGTGCAAATTTATACCCGATATGATATAAATTTAAAAATAAATACTATATTTGCACCCGAAAGGGTATAAATAATAAAAAAAATATCACAATGACTTTAAGCGAATTCGTAAAACAAAAAAGAGCTAGCGCAAAACTAACTCAACCTGAGTTGGCAGAGAAGGCTGGTGTTGGTCTTCGGTTTCTACGTGATTTAGAACAAGGTAAACCTACTTTACGTATGGACAAAGTGAATCAGGTAATCCGATTATTTGGTTTTGAACTTGGACCGCAAAAAAACGCTGAAAATATCCAATAATTGAACAGTTATGAGAAAAGCAGAAATCAGGTTTAACGACCATACTGCCGGATGGCTTAGCCATGATGAAAACGGCTTTCATTTTATATACGATAAAAATTATCTATTGAATAATAAACCTGTCGCTATAAGTCTTACTTTGCCTTTACAAGAAAATACGTACGACAGTCCAATACTTTTCCCCTTTTTTGATGGTCTTATTCCCGAAGGCTGGTTATTAGATATTGTTAAGAAAAACTGGAAACTTGATCCCCGTGACAGAATGGGACTTCTTTTAGCATGTTGTAAAGATTGTATTGGTGCAGTCAGTGTAATTCCGGTTAAAATGCTTGAATGATTTTATTAGAAGTCTTTAAACGATAAAAAAATGATTGTTGCCTAAAATTCCCCCATAGTATTCCCCCTTTAGGGGGTTAGGGGGCAGATTCTTTATTATTTTAATAGAATTATTATGCGTTGCTTATATTGTTATCAACAATTATCTGAAAATGAGGTCGATTTTCATGCCTCATGTAGCAAAAAGATATTCGGAACTGCAACACCACCCGAACTTCTTTATGATGAAAGTCAGATGAATGAATTGGCATTGAAAGTTGTACAAAGTCAAATAACTGTTACCGGAGTACAGCCCAAATTGTCATTGAACCTTGCAAGCGGAGAACAGAAATCAGACCCAAAACGCTTTACAATTGTTGGGCTTTGGGGTAATTATATATTGAAACCACCGACCGGAAATTACCCACAGATGCCACAAGTGGAAGACCTGACAATGCACTTGGCAAGAATTGCCCGAATTAACACTGTTCCACATTCTCTTATCCGATTAAGATCAGGACAATTAGCCTATATCACGAAACGTATTGACAGGGATAGTAAACAAAAACTGCACATGGAAGATATGTGTCAGTTAACTGAACGATTGACAGAGCATAAATACCATGCTTCATACGAACAAATAGGGAAAGCAATCTTGAAATACTCCACGAATCCCGGATTAGATGTGGTGAATTTCTGTGAAATGGTACTGTTTTCATTTCTTACCGGAAATACAGATATGCACCTGAAAAATTTCTCTCTGATTTATGACCCGGCAAGTGGTCCTGTGCTTTCACCTGCTTACGATATGCTTTCTACAGCCTTAGTAAATCCTGCTGATGACGAAGACATGGCGCTCACACTAAACGGCAAAAAGAAACGAATAAAACGAAGTGATTTTGAAACTACTTTTACTACCCTAAAATTAGATGCAAAACAACAGACTAATCTGTTCTTAAAAATGGAAAAAGCAAAAAATAAATGGCTGGAATTCATTGAAATAAGTTTCCTGAGTGCTGAATTCAAAAATAGGTTTATACAAGTTATAAACGAACGGTTCGACAGAATTTCAGATTAATTAGACACACCAGACCCCTCCAAACCTCCCCGAGAGAGACCTCACCCCTAACCCCTCTCCTTGAGGAGAGGGGGAAAGAGTGCCCCCTAACCCCCTCCCGATAAATCGGGATAAATTGCGGGGGAATAAGAATAAGAACACCCCAACATGATGAACTTCATGTTGGGGTGTTTTTTTGTTTAATTAATTCTAATGCTATAGAACTTATTAAAGTTGAATCATGTCAATGTATTGACTGATTGAGTTCGTGACACTATCCGGAGAGGTGAAGTACATCCAACAATGGATTTTTCCACCGGTCCAGATAGGGGCAATTCGACAGTGACAGTTGCCAAGTCACGAGTAGCTACTGCTTGTTTAAGAACGGCCTGATCTGTATCTTCGTTGTAAAAGATAAGATTAAGCGTATCTTCAGCGTTATTCCCTGCCATATCGGAATAATCCCAATCAATCTTAATAGAATGATCTGCTGATTTCCCGGCAGTAACCAAACCAGTTTGATACAATCCGCCATCGGTAAACTGAAGTTGCGAATAGTCAAGCAAGAAATCGGGATATTCACCCACAATAGCATTCTTAAAAGCTATATTTATTCCAAACCGAATTCCGACATTACCGCCGAAAGTGATTTTGAATACCGGGTAGAACGAACGCATTACGCGATTGATATAACCAAATTTTCCACGATGTTCTACTTGTTTTGGAGTACGTGGATTTGTTGGTACACTGGCAGGGCGTAAGTAATTTTTACCAGTGGTTTTTGATTTTGTGGCGAGTGCCTCGCCGTACTTTCCGGAAATTTTTCCGAAAGTGGTTGAATTAAATGTGGCCATAATGATATTTATTTTTACTGCCCCCAACCCCTCCCGATAAATCGGGATAAATTGCGTGGAGTAAGGGCGGGTTATAATAATTTGTTTGCGATATCGCATTTAGAATTTAGAAAACAGCAAATCATTTTGAATCACAGAGATTCACAGAGAAATCACAGAGAATTCACTTAGAATCACAGAGAATTCACAGAGGAATCACTGTAGTAGTACAGTATTATCACAGAGGGAGACCTCAC
>JBBQMQ010000313.1:0-5405 GCA_038329115.1 Bacteroidales bacterium | reverse complement strand
GATCAGAAACTGAACAATGTTGATGCCAGTAGTATCAAGTTGAATGCCAATACTATTGAATTGGCTGTTTCATCATCATCAGTTTTACCTTTAGGATGGGTTGGTTCTCAAGCATTTCAGCTAAATGCAGTAATAAATTGTAAGCAAGAGAAAGTTATTCTTGTTCCGTATTCAGATGCAAGTCAAACAGGTGGAAAGGTAACAACTTGGTTTATGAAATAAAAGAAAGAAAAAAACGTTTGTGTTTCTTTCCTTTATTTCATAATTTAAATTGTATATTTGCATCACTGTTAAACGTTACAATTTACTGCTTTGAAAAAGACCACAATTATTATAATCGTTATGTCTTTCATGCTTGGACTTCAATTATCCAAAGCTCAAATTGTGCCTATTCAACTTTTTGATTTAAAAGACTATAGCGGACAGGTGAATTGCATATTTCAAGATCAAATGGGTTTTATTTGGTTTGGGAAAGAAACCGGATTGTACCGATACGATGGACACGAACTAAGAAGTTACAAAGCGAATTTAAATGATTCAACTTCAATTAGTAGTGATAATATTTTATCTATATCCGAAGACCCAAGTGGTAATTTGTGGGTTGGTACCAGAAGTGGAGGTTTGAATTGTTTGGATAGAAAGACAGGAAAGTTCACACGCTTTATGCACGATGAAGCCAATCCCAATTCAATTAGTTTCAATGAAATTCATTCTATTTTGTCGGACGCTACCGGGAATTTATGGATAGGGACCGATGGTGGCGGATTTGATTATTTTGACAAAGAAACCCGCAAGTTTACAGCTTTCAAAGTAGGAAAAAGTACCGGTAACGGTTTAACCAGCAATAAAATTCTTCATATAGCATCCCAAGGAAATGGAAACTATTGGTTAGGTACATGGTCAGGTGGTTTACATCTTTTTAACTCGAAAACAAAAAAATCAAAGCTCATTGGCAAAGGTACACCTTACGAGAATAGCAATATTTATTTTATAAAAGAAGTGAAGCCTGGTCTACTTTGGCTTTCGACCGATAACAAAGGACTGATTGCCTATAATATTGAATTAAATACATTTTCAACGATTATACCAAGTGCTCCGATTCAATATCTCTGGGATATTTGCGCAACCGATAAGGGCGAAGTTTATGTAGCCTCAAACAAGGGTTTATTTTATTTTAGTTCTTTGGAGGCTGTCCCTAGTGTAAGTTTTGAATTTAGATCTATTACTACCTTGTTGTTGGATAAATCACAAATGCTTTGGTTGGGGAATAAAAATGGTATGATTGGAAAAATTATACCCTATTTAAAACAGTTTCATTCGTTTGAACCTTTAGCTGTCTATAATAACTCGCCTGTCTCCTCGATGTGTGTTGATAACAATTCAACTAACATTTATTTCTCCTCCTATAACTATTTTATCGAATATAATCCGATTACTAAAACGATAAATGCAACATCCTTTCCAAGTCAACCTTGGATTTCAATTAGTTCTATTTCAGGGTCAAAAAATGAATTTGTTATAGCTAGTAGCACTATTGGTTTAAGAACCTATAAGAACAAAACAAATGTATTAAAAACGTTAAAATTTGAAGAGAATATTAAGACGATATTTTAACTAATCAAATCAAAATGTTGTGTCCCGATAATTCTAATGGGTTTTGGATTGGTGCTCATGGAGTTGCTTATCAAATCAGCACAGATGTTAAATCAGGCAAATGGCGAATTGGAAAAATTATAAAAGGGAGTGAAAAAGGTTTGCTTTCAAATTCGCATTATCCAACTTGCTTTTTACATCACCCTAATGGCGATCTTTTTATTGGTACTGAAGGTGGTGGATTAAATTTATTGACTAAATCGGAAAAACAACTAAAGTATTTGATGAACAATACATCCTCTGAGAAAGGTTTATCGAACAATTTTGTTGAATGTTTGGCTGTCGACAAAAAGGGTAATTTGTTAATTGGCACACAGGCTGGGTTGAATCGATTTGATGTAAAAACATCTACTTTTAGTCGTTTAATGGTTAACGATGGATTGTTGGATGATTGGATTTCAGCAATTTCGGTTGATAATAATGATAGAATTTGGGTTAGTACGCGAAAAGGCATTTCAAGGATTGCATCAGATTTTAAAACTATCAGAAGTTACGATACCAATGATGGTCTACTATCAAATTTCTTTCTCTCCAGGTCTGTAGTATCTGATAAACTCGGAAATATTTATTTTGGATCATCGAAGGGCGTTGTTTGGTTTCACCCGGATAGCATCTATGATAATCCATATAAGGCCGATGCTCAAATTGTTGAATTTAATATTAATGAAAAGAAAGTTCCAATATCAAATAAATCAGTTTTAAAGCAAAGCATTGAACTAACAAACGAAATCGTACTGAACAGGGATCAATCTTCTTTCTCTTTTCAATTGGCAGCTTTAAACTATTCTAATCCCGAAAAAAATAAGATTGAATATAAATTAGAAGGATACGATAATGAATGGCAGATTGCCCGTGGCAATCAAATTGCAGCCTATTCTGAAATTTCACCCGGAACATATACCTTTTGCGTTCGTGTTTCGAACGATGATGGTGTCTGGAATCCGACACAAAGGAAAATTACAGTTAAAATTGTTAGACCATTTTGGATGTCGTGGTATGCTATTCTATTTTATTTGCTAATGCTGAGTGCTTTGTATTATTTTATACATAAACGTATTCAGAAAGAATTGGAATCACGTACTATTTCCGGTAAAATAATTATTCAAAGCCCAATATCTGAAGAAGATACCGCTGATCAGAAATTTATTAAAAAAGCATTGGCATTGATTCATGAAAATATAGCCGACCATGAATTTGGTGTTCTTCAATTGGCAGATAAAATGAATTGCAGTCGTCCGCAGTTATATCGCAAAGTAATTGCGATTACCGGAATTTCTGTCTCCGATTTTATAAAACAAACCCGATTGACAAAAGCAGCTCAAATACTCTTACAAAAAACAGGTAATATCTCCGATGTTGCCTATCGTGTAGGGTATGATGATCCAGGCTATTTTAGCAAATGTTTCAAACAACATTACGGTGAAACCCCTGCAAGCTATATTGCTAAAACACGAAAACACACCCAAGACTGACAAAAAATAATAACTCTTTTTTGAATTGTTTTTAAATGGAAATCGCTCATTGCTGCTTTAGATAGCAATATGAGCGATTTTTTCTATTTAATGAGCAATAATTCCTACTTCGTCTGATGTTATTAGAATATATTTGCATGGTAATATTTTCTAGTTTATTCTAAGTTTCGAAAACGTAAAAATAATACTAAACTTGTTGTCAACCAATAATTCTAAATTTATGATTAAAATACACACGCTCGCTTCGCTACTATTGTTATCATTGCTTACCTATTCTTGTAAAGGCGATGAAATAATTAAACCTCCTGTTGTACCTCCTATTGTGAATCCACCGGTAACGAATGAATTGATGAGAACTTTTTATGTGTCTGCTTCAACCGGAAACGATTTAGTACCAGCAGCTCAAGCTAAAAACCCTGCAACGCCCTGGAAAACTATTCAAAAAGCTGTCAATAGCATTGTAGGTGGAGATACGATTATAATTTTGGGAGGTACTTATAATGAGCAAGTATTTATAGCCTCAAACTGTAATGGCACCGCAGCTAAACCAACAATTATAAAAAAGAAGGAGGGTGAAACGCCGATTATTGATGGAAATTCAATGGGTCCAACAGTTGCTAATCGTCAAGGCTTGGTTTCCATAACAGCAAATCATATTGTTTTTGATGGATTGCGAATACAAAACTCAGGATTTTTCGGGATACTTATAAACAGCGGTTCTAAAAATATCACAGTTAAAAACTGCTATACATACAATACAGGAGCTTGTGGTATTTGTGCTGCCGGAGCAAGCGAAATAGCAGTATTGAACAACACAGTTCAAAAAGCTTGTCAGGCGCCGGGTGGCTCAACTGTAAATACAAGCGAATGTATTACAATGGCTTCGGTAGCTGGATTTGAAGTAGCATACAACACGGTATTCGATAGACTGATTGATTTGAACAATGGCGGAGAAGGCATTGATGCCAAAAATATTTGTTCGAATGGAAAAATTCATCATAATACAGTATATGACGTAACCAGGGTAGGTATATATGTAGATGCATATCAAAAAAACATTAGCAATGTGGAGGTGTATGCCAATAAAGTTTACAATTGTGGAGGTGGTATTACTGTTGCAAGTGAAGAAGGTGGAATAGCTAATGGCGTAAAGGTATATAACAATCTGGTTTACAATATTGAAAAAGTTGGAATTCGTATTGCAGGATACCTGAATAACGGACCGCTTCAGGACATTGATATTTACCAAAATACAGTTTATAATTGTGGTTGGAAGGGGAGTTGGGAAAATTGTGGACTACTCATTGAGGCCTCAAATTTAGCTAATTACGGAATCAGAATTCGCAACAATATTATAAGTGGCTGCCCAATGCAAATTAAAAGCAATAGTTTGCAAAATTACCCTATTACCGTTGATAATAATCTCTTTTTTGGTTCTAACGGGTCATTTTCTGCCCAAACAACTATTACGAATACCATCAATCAGGATCCACAATTTGTTGATGCTGCCGCTTTTAATTTCAAATTGAAGTCAACCTCACCGGCAATCAATAAAGCAACAGGAACTCTAATGTCCAGTAAAGATTTCTTGGATGTAGCAAGAGATAGTAAACCTGATTTGGGTGCATTTGAATACATTAACTAATAATGATTGATAAACTTATGAAATCACTACCAATTCGATTATTCTTTTTCCTTATTTTCTTTAGTTGTTCTCTTGGAACTTCTGTATTTTCGCGCAACTATTATGTAGCCACTACGGGCAATAACAATGATGACGGGACAAAAGAAAAACCCTTTGCAACCATTGATAAAGCGGCAGGTTTGGCACAAGCAGGAGATTCGGTTATCATCAAAGCAGGTACATATTACCAAACTGTCAAAATCACACTTTCAAACTCGGGTTCGACAGTTGCACCCATTGTTTACAGCGCTGAAGTAAAAGGCACAGCAATTATTGATGGAAATTCAACAGTGCCCTCAATTTCTTCGCGCCTTGGATTGTTGTATGTAACGGGTGATAATATCGTTATTGATGGATTGCGGATTCAAAATTCAGGTTTTTTTGGAATAGAAATGACCGGTACTTCTAGCAATATTACCGTTAAAAACTGTTATACTTACAATACAGGTGCTTGCGGTATTTGTGCAGTGAGTGGAGCAAGTAATATTTCTGTTTTGTACAATACAGTTCAAAGAGCATGTTACGCACCTGGAGGCCAGAGCATAAGAACAAGTGAATGTATTACAATGGCTTCGGTAAATGGATTTGAAGTGGCT
>JBBQMQ010000312.1:0-5415 GCA_038329115.1 Bacteroidales bacterium | reverse complement strand
CTTAATAATAGATGGAGTTAAGGCACTTGTATTCGATGATACTCCAATCCAGAAAACAGGAAAAAAGACAGAACGTGTAAGTATTATGCACGACCATGTAAGTGGTGGTTATATACTGGGTTATAAGTTATTGGTTTGCGGCTTTTGGGATGGTGGCAGTTTTATCCCGTTGGATTTCAGTTTTCATAGAGAAAAAGGGCACAGGAACGATGAACTCATTAAAGCCTTTCGACAGGCAAAGAGAGCAGTAAAAAAACTTGACACTTCAATTCTAAAATGTAATGAATCAGTCCAAAAAAAGGAAGTAAAAATAAAAGAGTTTACTGCTGAATATGAACTTAACCCAATTAAAACTAATAAGATAAAGTTTGATAGAGCATCGGATAGCTTAAACAAATCAGCATCTAAGTTAGCATTATGCACACAAGAAAAGGCTGAGAAAGTAAGAGAATTTGAATCAGCAAAGAAGAAATTGAAACAGTTTTACAAAGACGGAAAGCTGTTCGGGTTGACCAATAAAGAACGTAAAGAACAATACAAGAAAATCGTCGCCAAAGATAGCTGTGGACATACCAGACGTAGAGAATCAAATAAAGGGAAAATCAGTGTGATGCTTGAAATGCTGAATCGGGCTGTTAAAAACGGATTTGTACCTGATTATGTGCTTGTTGACAGTTGGTTTTTTTGTTTCGAGATACTTGACAGACTAAGCAAATTGAAGAGTGGAACTATCAAATTAGTCTCGATGGTAAAAATAAACAATCAACTTTTTTATGATTGTAGGGCAAACAAAGAATTGAACGTAAAAACAATTTTGCAACGGCATCTCAACGATACAAAGACATGCAAATCGTTAAAATCTAAGTATATACAAATACCCTGCAAATACAAAGGTATCAGAGTGAATCTGTTTTTTGTAAAAATGGGAAGAACAGCAAATTGGCATCTTTTAGTTACGACCAATCTTGATTTGAAGTTTATTGAATTAATGAACGTATATCAAATTAGGTGGAGTATTGAAGTGTTTTTCAAAGAATGCAAACAATATCTGAACTTGGGCAAATGCAAATCAAGTTGTTTCGATGCACAAGTTGCAGACACAACAATATCAATGATTCAGCATATTATACTCACTTATTGTAAGCGAATCAATTGTCAACAAAGCTTTGGAGGACTATTTAAAGACCTGAGTAAAGAAATGGTTGAGCTTGATTTGGTGTCAAGAATAATAAAAATAGTTTGGGCACTGATTGAAATAATTTGTGAAATATCAGGCATTGACTTTATTGAATTAAACGAAGGAATTATGCGAAACGAAAAATCAACGGCTATATTTATGAAAATGATACCGGAAAGAGTCCTCGAGAAGTCAGCATAATCCCTAAAAAACAGAAAGTAGACTGTAAATGTCTATTAAACAAGAATATAAATAAAAAATGAGGGGCGAATTGAAGTATTTTAACACTTGTAATACCCTGTGTTTATGACAATAAGCTCCTCCGAAATGTTAGCAATTAATTTAATAATTTTTAGACTTATGAGAATGTTACGATTATTGGTTTTGTTGGTGTGTTTTTCTAATCAGATTAATGCACAAGTTCTTTGGTATGGTGACCCAAACAAGCCATTAAATGATGTCTTTTACAGATTTGATTCAGGCAACTATCCGGGTGATATATGTCCAGGTGGCGATGGCACTGCTGTTTCTACTGCCGGTACTACCATCGATCCTGTGTATGGAAAAGTTTGGACGGTAAACAAACCACAAAAACGAAAAAGAGGCGAGTTTGCACGCACATCCTACGTGCCTGCCGAAAACCAGACTTTATACTATGGCTGGCGCTGGAAAATACAATCTACACCAAGATTAACATCGGGAATTGCTGTTTTCCAATGGAAAACGGAAGGAGATGGGCAAAATGCGAATACTCAAAATTATCCACTCAACTTAGGCTATGCAAACGAAGTTCTTTCGTTGAATATCTATGGACCATGTTATCCCGAAACGAGCTCCTGTGGCGGATCTATCAATGATGGAAAAATCACACTCTGGACGAAACCGGTTAAGGAAGGTGAGTGGGTAACTATTGTTATAAAACTAAAATTAAGCAGAGATAAAAACGTGGGTGAAGTGGAATTTTGGTTCAATGGGATGCAACAAACTTTTTCAAACAATCCAGCCAAACGTTATTCTATTAATTTATCCGCTGATAAAAAAATAGCCTATCACAAAACCTTTGATGGATATGTAACTTACCCAAAATGGGGAGCATACAATAGTGCTTCCTGTAGTTTTGAAGTCAAAACATTTTATGATCAAATGCGCATTGGTGCGACTTTGGATGATGTTTTAAATCCGTTGTTGCTAACTCAACCTCCAACCAGTACAGCAAATATACAATCAGAAAAACAAAAAGTTTACCCAAATCCTTCAAAAGATGGTTTTTTTTATCTGGCAAAAGCCATCGATTATACCGTTTATAGCCTACAGGGGCTTAATATTGTTTCGGCTAATGATAATAAGATTGATTTGTCTAATTATCCCAAAGGTGTCTATTTTGTGAAAATTGATTCGGATTACAATAAGCTTTTGAGAAATTAATATATTCATATACTGATGCAATAATTCAAGTAATCGGTTTATTTTTTTTAAATTTCGTTTACAAGTTAAGACTTAACTGCTTTCGCAAGTAAATAGGAATTGTAACTGGTCAGCACTCTATCAGTAATATAGAACAACTATTTTGTTACTAAGATAGGGTCTAAATTTGCTGAAATTGTGAAATAAGTAATGAACATATAATAATGTTGTATTAGTGTTTTTATAATTCGCTGATAATCTTACGTTTATTAGATAGTAAATGGTAAATACTTAAATAATATTAAATACAGGAATAAACTTTGATAAACGCTCTGGAATCTCCCCTCAATATTCCCCCTTTAGCGGTTAGGGGGCTGGGGTTGGAGGCTGAAAATAGAACCTAAAATCATAATCAATGCTTAAAACTAAGAATGAACAAATTGCAGCTGTAAGTCTACTTTTCACGATGTCAGCCATTGGAGCTAATCCCACCACCGAGAAAATGAATATTCTTTGGTTGGTTTGTGAGGATATTAGTCCTACATTGTCATTCTATGGTGACTCAACTGCTCACACCCCAAATTTGGATAAATTGGCAAGTGAAAGTCTTGTTTTCGATAATGCTTTTGCTACCGTTGGAGTAAGTGCGCCGAGTCGATCTTCAATTATTACAGGCATGTATCCAATTTCTATTGGTACACAACACATGCGAACAGGACGTGATGTGTGGGGTTGGGGCGAGCGAGGATATGGGAAAGTTCACAATGGTTATGAAGCAAAAGGCACTGACAGCAATGGCGATTTGGTGCAACTCTACTCAGCTGTAATTCCCGAAAAAGTAAAATGTTTTACGGAGTATTTAAGAGCCGACGGCTTTTATTGCAGCAACAACGATAAATCCGATTATCAATTTGCGGCACCCGTTACAGCTTGGGATGCCAATGGGAAAGAAGCAACTTGGGGAAATCGACCAATAAATAAGCCATTTTTTTCTATTTTCAATTTTATGACCACCCACGAGTCGCAAATTTGGGGAAACCAACGAAAAAAATTAGCACTTACAGTTTCGCCTTCAGCAGTTCCATTACCTGCATATTATCCAGATGATTCTATTGTTAGACAAGATGTAGCAAGACATTATTCTAATATTGAATTGTTGGACATACAGATTGGATTGAAAATTGACGAGCTGAAAAAAGCTGGTTTGTACGACAAAACTATTATTTTCTTTTACAGCGATCATGGCGGTCCACTTCCACGTGGAAAACGCGAGAGTTACGATTCTGGATTAAAAGTTCCATTAATGGTGCGATTTCCGAAAGCTGCTCATGCCGGCAGAACAGATGATTTGATTTCTTTTGTTGATTTGGCACCAACCATATTGTCTTTAACCGGCATTAAACCACCGAAATACATGCAAGGTCAAGCTTTTTTAGGTAAATACAAAGCCAAGAAAGTTCGTAATTATGTGTTTGGTTCGGGCGATCGTTTTGATGAATTCTCTGATAGAATTCGGATAATTAGAGACAAACAATTTCTGTTTGTAAAAAACTACTACCCTAATTTACCTGCCTACAAAGATGTTACCTATCGGAAATCGATGGACATAATGAACCAATTATTGGTTTTGAACGATGCCGGAAAGCTTTCAGGGCCAACAGCTTATTGGTTTCGTACAACCAAAGCTCCCGAGGAATTTTATGATTGTGCAACTGACCCGTACAACCTTAACAACTTGATTGAAAACCCGAACTATGCAACAAAAATTGCAGAACTTAGACAAGCATTGAAAAAGTACACAAAAAACACGAAAGATTATTCCGATATACCTGAAGCACAAATGCTGGAGCAAATGTGGCCAGGTGGAATACAACCTCAAACAACAAAACCCGAACTGCGTATAAAAGCTGATAAAATTAGTATTGTCTGTAAAACGAAAGGTGCTTCGATTGCTTATTTATTGTCCGATAAAAAACTTGAACCAAATTTGGATAGTGGATGGCTGTTGTATCACAATGAAATTAACACACAAGGAGCTAAATATCTTTATGTAATGGCTAACAGAATCGGTTTTGCCGATAGTGAGATTATAAGTAAAGAACTTCAATAAATGATAAATAAAGACAGAATGAAATCTATTAAATTGTTAACATTAAGTTTGTTATGTGCATTGGTTAGTTGTACAGGGCAAACTAAACTTTCAAAAGGTCAAACAGGTAGTTGGGGAGACCAAGGCAATGGCATGTATGCAAATCCTATTCTGAACGCTGATTATCCTGATTCAGACATTGAACAAGTTGGTGACACTTATTACATGATCACTTCAAAGCAACACATGTCGCCAGGAATGCCTATTTTAGAGTCAAAAGATATGGTGAATTGGACCATTATTGGTCATGTGTTTGATAGTTTGTCATGGGCACCAGAATACAATTGGGACAGGATGAATGGCTACTCTTTTGGTGTTTGGGCAGGCGACTTGGCTTATCACGAAGGAACATGGTATTGCTATCAAATTGACTACAATCATGGTTTAATGGTAACAACTGCAAAGGATATTAAAGGTCCTTGGTCTAAACCAATAGCCATGCTTCCAAAAGAAAAAGTATTGGATGATCCGGGAGTTTTTTGGGACAAAGATACCCATGAGGCCTATATGATTTGTAATACGGCAGGCAAGCAAAAGGAATCTTCGAATACAATATCAGGCAACGAAAATAGAATTTACCGCATGAGTTGGGATGGCACCAAAATTATTGATGAAGGCAAACTTGTTTATACTTTTGATGGTGCTGAGGCAGCTAAAATCTATAAAATTAATGGGCAATGGTATA
>JBBQMQ010000311.1:0-5473 GCA_038329115.1 Bacteroidales bacterium | reverse complement strand
AAATACCCTGTCATTATTGACAATATGATGAATATTGAGTTACTGGCAAAAGGTACGATGTTAAGTAATGATAGCCGATTTTTAAATATTGCCAAACAACATGCACTTACCACGTCAGTTAACCACATCCGATTAGACAGTTCAACATATCATGTTGTTGATTATGATACAATTACCGGATTGAAGCGATGGCGAGGAACGCAACAAGGATACGACCACGAATCAACATGGAGTCGAGGACAAGCTTGGGGAATTTATGGATTTACGATGATGTATCGCTATACAAGTGATATTGAAATGCTTAATATCGCTAAAAAATTAGCAGCCTATTTTATAAAAAACACTCCCGAAGATGGAGTTGTTCCATATGATTTTAATCTTCCTACAACACTTACCGAAGCTCAACGATCAAAGGATGTAAGTGCATCTTGTGTTGCAGCATCTGCATTTATAGAACTTTTCAGTTTTACTGGCGATAGTGTATATCTCAAACAAGCAGAAAAGATACTGTTTGTTATTTCAAAATCGCCTTATCGATCCGATTTACAAAGTAATGGCAATTTTATATTAACACAATCTACAGCTGGAAAAGATTATTATGTCAACGAATCGGTTAATTATGCTGATTATTACTATTTGGAAGCTTTATTGCGGTATGCCCTACTTAGCAATGCTTATGAACCTAGAAAACATCGTCCCGAAGTAAAAAATGATCTGAATTATACTTGTAAAGTTGGACAAGAACTGACTGACAGCATTCGATTTTATGATTTTGATGGTCAGAATGTTACTTGTTCGATAGAAAATAATTTGTATGCTGGTTCAGTAAATTATACGTTTATAAATAATCGTGTTAAGTTTTTATTCTCAAAAACGGGTATTTATAATTTCCAAATTCGAATTTCAGATGCCAATCATACTGTGACTGAAACTATAAAAGTAACAGTTCAAGCAGCTACCGGCATTTCAAAAGTAAACAAGTTGGATAATTGGAAATTAACCTATCAGCCAGCTATAAAACGTCTGAGTGTAATTGGAGCTATTTTTCCGCCTTACCAAATTTATAATTTGATAGGCTGTAATGTATTGCAGTCGTCTATTTTGGAAATAGATGTAAGCACCTTGTCAAGAGGTGTATATGTTCTAAAAACAAGTTCTAATGGAAGTCGAAAATTTATAATCTGAATTTAAGGAAAAACATGTTATTAATCGTCATACTACGGTGTATTATTAGTTCAAGTTAAACATCTTATGAAGTCAATTTACAAACTCTCAATTTTAGTGTTTTTTCTTTTTATTGGAAGTCAGTTGGCGGTCTATTCGTATCCAACCAGAATTTGTGCAAGTTATTTTGGTGGTAGTGCCGACGATGATATTTTAGATGTTGCATTTGCCGATGATGGAACACTTGTTATCATTGGAAATACGAACAGTACAGACATTGTGTTACCTCAAAATGCTAAATCGTATATTTTTGGTATTGATGGAGCAATTGCATCAACTGCATTTGTTGCCAGATTAAGTAATGATGGGAAAACCCTTCTAAGTTATTCACGTTTTGCTTATGGTACGATTAAATCAATTAATCTACGTTTAGCAGTAACCAATAATGGAATTTACATAGTTGCTGTTGCATATAACACACTCACTTCACTACCTGGTTTTGATGGAAAAATTGATTCAGTAGGGGGTCAAAAGCCGGCAATAATTCGCATTGCTCTTGATGGCTCATCCATATTGAATGCAAGCTACTTGGGTGGTGGTGATTCTGATAGAGATGTTAACGATATTGACGTTTTTCCCAATGGTGATTTGTGTGTAAATCATGATAATTATGGTTCAAGTACCGATTTTTTATCAAGAATTAAACCTGATTTATCAGGGTATGTATGGCACCGCAAATTCACATCTTGGGCTGGGTCGGCTCGCTCTAATGCATTGGCAGTAAGCCCACAGGGCGATTTAGTATATGTAGGAGGTTATTGTATGGGTTACACAGGTTTAGAACCCTATAAAGATCCGTTTCTGTTTTGCTTTTCTGGCGATGGACTAACTCAATTTTGGAAAAGAGGAACTGAAGTTGATGATTATGGGATTTTTCATTTTCCGCAAGAGTCAATTGGATTAAATAGACTCATTTCAGATAGCCAAATAAATTCTTTAGCAGCCGACTCAGTTGGAAATGCCCTTTGTACGGGTTATTCAGATGGTGGAGCAACAGTCTTTACTTATGACCCTTGGTATGGTGGATATTCTGGCACAACAGGAATTAGTCTAAATGCAAGTTCACAAGATGGAGATAGTTTTGCTGGGTTTGCTGGAGCAACTTCTGCTGGTACTTTGGGGCGAATCGACAAAACCGGATATTGGATACGATCGCATACTGTTAAACCCGCAAATATTTATAATCGTTGGTATGGTGTATGTCCGGGCTACAAGAATTCTGCATTTTTTGTAGGAAGAGCTTCTGGAGTTCCAGACGTTGAATCATGGGAAGTTGGAGGGTCAAATGGAATTATAATGAAAACCTCTATGGAAAAATCGGGTACAATTAGACAATTTGTTAGTCATCCTGCTGGTGTTGATGCAATTAATAAAGTAGCTCGTGACCGAAATACCTATCGTTATGCCGCCGTAGGAACTGCCACCACTAATCAAGTGTTTACAGTTAATGGATTTCAATCGTCATTTGGAGGAGGAACTAAAGATGGATATATTGTAGTGTTTGATGACAATGATCGTCCCGCTAATTCAGAATTAAATGCAACTATTGCCGATGCAAACATTAAGTATGGGACTGAGGTTGATAAAAATTTTGGTACATCTGTAAATCTATACGCTAAGAGAAGAGATGGAAGAACCTACGATACGAGTAAATCATATATTAAGTTTGATTTGTCAACTATCAACAAACCCATTATCGATGCACGTTTCCAGATATATAAGTCTGGAAAATATGATAATGGTGATGTTGTAGTGTATGCATTGAAGGAGGGTTTTGAGACATGGGATGAAAGTTCAATTACATGGAACAATGCACCCGCAAATTTAAAAACTTCACCCTGGGAACTTGATAAAACCAAAGCTGATTCATTGGGGTTATGGAAAATTATTAAAACAAACTCACCAGCAATAGTTACATATCAAGGAACCGCTTTTACTCAATATATTGAAAATTGCAGGTTGACCGGTGATAAAAAAGTCACTTTGGTGCTAACTTCTAACTTTCCATTAGATCAAAGTGACCCAGCATTAACCGGAGCATCGAAAGAATCGACAACTGCACCAATTAAACCAACTTTGAGTTTAAACACCATAAAGCCAGCATCGATTCTTACAGAATTGTCTATCTGGCCGAATAAGATTACATTACAACCAAATCAACCCCGACAATTTTATGCCAATGCGTATGATCAATTTGGGTCAGTAATGACCGCAAATGTCTCATTCTTTGTTAATAATGGTGGAACGATAGATCAAAATGGACTATTTTCAACCTCGTTACCAGGCATTTATACTGTAACTGTACAATCAGAAACTTACTCAAAATCAGCTATTGTTAACATTGAAGAATTAACTGAAAGTAAAAGCATAAACAATTCAAAATATATCCTGAATTGTTTGTATAGAAATCAGTTTATCTATGTTAATGCTACTGATTTTATGCCTGAAACAATAGATATATTTGATGTAAATGGGCGTAAACTGTTGTCAACAAAATGTTTAAGCATTTCGTCTAAAATCCCATTTCAGAGTAGCACTGGAGTTTATTTTGTAAAGATAAAAGTGCGCGAAAAAGTGATTATAACAAAGATATTGGTGTTTAAAAACTAGGAGTATAAAAGTAATTTGAAAATTGATAAAATCTATTTAGTACCTAAACTCTCAAATTGGTGTATTTTTTGGCACAATATTGATTTAGAAACACAGAAATGTCAATACGAATTAGATCATTTTTCGCACAAACATAGATATTGTGGATTTCTCTTCACGGTTGATTCTCATTTGAGAAGAAAGGCTCAATGCAACCTTTATTAAATTAATCTGCATTTGCAGAAAGAACAAACTTGCTATGGCAAGTAAAATAATGTGTAAATATAACATTCTAATTCCTTTTTGGTTCTGGCTTGTCCAGGTTAGGTAAAAAGAATGAATCTACGGCTTTGACTCATTTTTAGAATGAATCTACTGAAAATTATATTACTAACATATAAATATATGAGAACATTTAAAAAGACTTTTATTCTATCTATCGTATTGATTAGTAATTCATTTCATGTGGTTTTTGCCGTACCAACAGACAATCCATTTCGAACAAAATATACATTCAATGCACCAACATGGACAGATTCGCTCAATTGGTCAAATGTAATTACTATTAATGACTTCAAACAAGCTGCAGAAAACGAATGTGATAGCGCATTGCAACGAGCTTTTCGTAATCTAGGCAGCCTAGGTGGAACAATTTATTTTCCGGGAGGGACATATACTTTCAATGCTGATATTGTGCTTCCAACAAATATTATTCTTAGAGGCGAAACACCAACTCAAACCGATGCCAGACTAAGTGATTTTGCACCTCCAACACGTTTAATTTTCCCAAAATATGTTCCCACTTTTTTGGGTAATGGCACTCCAAACAACTCAGCGTTTAAAGTTATTAGAAACGATGGTGATATACAAAATTGTGGGTTGATTTATTTGGATATTAACCGAGGCAGGATATCGCTTGGTGGTTCTGCTTCTCAGCGAATTTTGGTTTTTGGTGTTCGACAAAACAATATCGCCCAACCCGATGCTGGAGTTCCGGATATGACTTATATGAATGGGTGGGAACGCTTCTCCTATCGACATACCAGAAATATTTCAGTGAATGCAAAGCGTGCCGCTGCGGTGGTGTGTTCAAGAATAAATGATTTGCAAAATAATACAATTAATCCAATAAATGACGATTCCTACGATCAACCGGGATATATACTGAAAGGTACATTTTTGCCTAAAAAAGGCGCTGATGTTTCTACCGCTGAAGATTCTCCGGGTGGCGTTAGTTCAAGTGGATTTACACCTATGAAATATGGCGACAGAATAAAATTTAATTACCTCGATCATTATGGAATCGGTATTTCAGGAACCAAAATGAATCCTACCATTAATCCAGTACCAATAAATCAGCAGATATTATTGTTGGATAATTGGATATTGACTACTATGCGCGTTAGTTATTTTATTGAAGGAATTGGCGCTATTGCTCGTGGCAATGTGAAGCGTGATTTACAAGGAAAAATGGCTTGGATTCACCCCGCAGGAAAAGCATTGAATACTAATAATTCTGCTACCTTCGAAAATAGAGGATTAAATTTTGCAGGTGAAAATCTTATTATTGAAGACAATGACTTGGAAGTTTTTCGGCATAATTTTTACAGTGGATACGCCTCCGTTGATGGTGAGGGTATTCTTATTCAATGGCAAGATC
>JBBQMQ010000310.1:0-5478 GCA_038329115.1 Bacteroidales bacterium | reverse complement strand
ATCAACTGAATAAAGACTAAAATATCACTCATTGGCCAAACTCTGGACGAATTGAAAACAATTGTTTCCGATTTGGGAATGCCTGCATTTACTGCCAAACAAATATCGGAATGGCTCTATAAAAAACGTGCTTCAAGCATTGACGACATGAGCAATATTTCAGCAAAAAACAGAGCAATGCTGACTGAAAAATATGAAGTCGGAAGAAACCTGCCTGTACAAACTCAGGAATCGACTGATGGAACAAAAAAGTACCTTTTTAAGACCGAAGCCGGACATTTTATTGAATCGGTTTATATTCCCGAAGAAGACCGTGCAACGCTTTGTGTTTCTTCACAAGTTGGTTGTAAAATGGGATGTTTGTTTTGTATGACCGGCAAACAGGGTTTTATTGCTCAACTTACAACTGCCGAAATACTGAATCAGGTATTATCCATTCCGGAAGCTGAAACTCTGACAAATCTGGTTTTCATGGGCATGGGCGAGCCATTTGACAATACATTGCCCATGCTTCGTTCGCTGGAAATTATGACGGCGGAATACGGATACGCCTGGAGTCCACGACGGATAACAGTTTCGTCGATTGGTTTAATTCCGGGCATGAAAGTATTTCTCGAAAAATCGAACTGTCATCTGGCCATCAGCCTGCATTCTCCGTTCACACAGGAACGGCTACAGCTAATGCCGATAGAAAAAACATATCCTATTGCCAAAGTGCTCGATGAACTTCGTAAACACGATTTCAGCAAGCAACGCCGCGTATCGTTCGAATACATCTTATTTGATGGGGTCAATGACACCATGCGGCATGCCGTTGAACTGGTCAAAATTCTGAGAGGAATTGATTGTCGGGTTAACCTTATTCGTTTTCATGCCATTCCCGGAGTTGATCTGAAAACTTCAGGTATAGAAAAAATGACTTTTTTCCGCGATTATCTGACTAACAACGGTGTCACAGCAACCATCCGTCGCTCAAGAGGTGAAGATATATTTGCAGCATGCGGCATGTTATCTACCATTGAGAAAGAGAAAAAAGAGTCTCAGGATTGATTCTGAAGTTAAAACACTATTTTTTCTGTTAACGTTTTCCCGTTTACCTGTTTATGAAACATTTTCTTCATATAATTCTGGTTTTTTCGCTGTTCATCTTTGGTGCAAACCAAAACACATACGGACAAAAACATCCTGAAAACCAGATTTCAGATTCACTTACAGCTATTGCCAACAGCTATACACGTGTTGGAAGAATTGCTGTCACAGAATTTCTCGTAAATCTGAAAACAAGTAGTATTCTTGTAAAAGCAAATGAACGGTTAAGTTATATTCCGTTTCGTCCTGATAATGTCAAACGAATTTACAGTGCTATCCGAAGGGCTTTACCTTCAAAATACACAGGATTTTCAATCGTTTGTCAGGTTGATAATAAGAATATCGAAGATTTTATTCCAAACTTTTACCGGACGGAAAATCCCGATAAAACCAGGCAATTTATCATTCCTCAAACTGCTAAACCTTTAGTAACGAACACTTCTCGTCCATTCGACATTTTGAATGGTATGCAAAATAAAAACATTGCCCTCTGGCAAAGCCACGGATTGTATTACGATCAGAAACTGGCACGGTGGGAATGGCAACGCGCCCGTGTTTTTCAGATTGTTGAAGACCGCTATACACAATCTTATGTTTTGCCGTTTCTGGTTCCCATGCTTGAAAATGCAGGAGCAACTGTTTTACTTCCCCGCGAACGCGACACACAACTTAACGAAGTTATTGTTGATAACGACACCCGAAACACCGATTCACGTTATCGCGAACGTTCCGACCGCAAATCCTGGAAAACAGGCGAAGCAACAGGCTTTGCCAACACCAAAAAATTTTATGTTCAGGGTGAAAATCCATTTACATTCGGTACATACCGGATGATTGCTTCCGTAACCCAAATGGATGAATTGAGCCGTTCGGAATGGACACCCAACATTCCTGAAACAGGAACTTACGCAGTTTACATCTCCTATAAAACCCTTGGAAACAGTGCGTCCGATGCACATTACACGGTATTTCACAAAGGTGGAAAAACCGAATTCACTGTAAACCAGACCATTAATGGCGGTACATGGCTTTATCTTGGAAAATTTAATTTTGAAAAAGGTAAAAACAGCGGCAAAGTAGTGCTGACCAATTATAGTTCGGAAGATGGCAAAGTGATAACCGCTGATGCCATAAAATTTGGAGGAGGTATGGGAAATATTGCCCGGAATCCAAATGAAACCGGCTCCACTCCTAACATGAAAAGTTCCGATTCAATTACAATCGTAAAAGAGCCAGTAAAACCTGTTATCCTTTACGAACCTGAAATCAGTACTTATCCGCGATACGACGAAGGAGCCCGTTACTGGTTACAATGGGCAGGAATTCCGGATAGTATTTACAGCAAAAATCAAGGGAAAAACGATTATACCGATGATTTCCAGTCGCGTGGGAATTGGGTCAATTATCTGGTTGGCAGTTCGTCGGTTGCTCCTAATCTGAAAGGTCTTGGAGTTCCGGTTGATCTTGCATTGGCTTTTCACAGCGACGCAGGAACTACCATGAATGATTCCATTATCGGGTCATTAGGAATATGCACCATTCAAAATTCGGATGGAAAAAGCGTTTTCCAGAATGGAGTTTCACGTTGGGCATCACGCGATCTGAGCGATTTGATTCAATCTCAGATTGTAAATGATATCCGTGTAAAACATGCACCTGAATGGACACGACGCGGTTTGTGGAATAAATCCTACAGTGAATCACGTGTGCCTGAAGTTCCTACCATGTTATTGGAAATTCTTTCACATCAAAATTTTGCCGATATGCGTTACGGCCTCGATCCGCGTTTTCGGTTCACAGTAAGTCGATCTATTTACAAAGGTATGTTGAGATATTTCTCTTCAACTTATGGAACTGAATATATTGTTCAGCCGCTTCCTGTAGGTCAGTTCAGTTGTCGGTTTCTGGAGAAAAACAAAGTAGAATTACATTGGGTTGCCGTGAATGATAGCCTTGAACCAACTGCCACAGCTTCCAACTATGTAGTTTATACCCGAATGGACGATGGCGGATTTGACAACGGAATAGTTGTTACCGGCAACAGAATAACGTTGACTGTTCAATCCGGCAAAATATACAGTTTCAAAGTAAGTGCCTTAAACAAAGGCGGCGAAAGTTTTCCATCGGAAATTCTTTCTGCTTACCGGGCTCCTAATGAACGTGGTGAAGTGCTTATAATAAATGGATTTAATCGTTTGAGCGCCCCTGCTTCGTTTGCCATCGACAGTACCTATGCAGGATTTGTGAACGATGATGATGCGGGAGTTCCTTATTTGTCCGATATGAGTTTGGTGGGGAAACAATATGAATTTAAACGCAGTAAGCCCTGGGTCGATGATGATGCTCCTGGATTTGGAGCCAGCCACGGAAATTATGAAACTATTGTAATTGCCGGAAACACTTTCGACTATCCGTTCATTCATGGAAAAGCGATAAAATCTGCCGGTTATTCGTTTGTTTCATGCAGCGAAGAAGCAGTGATGCGGGTTGATGCCGACATGAACCAGTATAAAATAGTGGATTTGATTTTGGGTAAACAAAAGCAAACATTCATAGGAAATGCTAAAAAAGCACCCGAATTTAAAACTTTTCCATTAGCTTTGCAGCAATCAATCCGGTTGTATTGTCAAAATGGAGGAAATTTACTGGTAAGTGGAGCTTTTATTGCTTCAGATATGTGCGATACCGATCATCCTTTACACGAAGACAGATTATTTATAGAGAATATTTTGAAATTAAAGTACCGGACTTCAAAAGCAAGTGTCAGTGGAAATGTGAAAGTCGTAAATTCAACGTTCAAAATTTTCAAGAAGAGTGGATTTAATTATTTCGATCAACCTAATTCAATTTCGTATTTCGTAGAATCGCCCGATGCCATTGAACCTGCCGATAATGCCGGTTCTACCATTTGCCGGTATGCTGAGAACAATTTAAGTGCGGCTGTGGCTTATTCGGGAAATTATAAAATCTGTGCATTCGGTTTCCCGCTCGAAACAATTAAGTCCGACAAGGATCGAGGGAATCTGATTGAATCTGTACTTACATTTTTTACGGCAAAATAAAGTTATTGTGTTGTTAATAAAACTAATACACCATTACAAATGGAAAAAGACAAAATAATTATTGGTATAACTCACGGAGACATCAATGGAATCGGATACGAAGTGATTCTGAAAACTATGGCTGAGCCACGTATGCTGGAAACATTTATTCCTGTCATTTACGGTTCGCACAAAGTAGCTGCTTACTATCGCAAAAATTTAGATTTGCAGGGATTGAATCTGAATATTGTAAATTCCATCGAGGAAATCAATCATAAACGGGTCAATATAATTAACTGCGTCGATGACGATATAAAAGTAGAGCTCGGAATGTCGACAGACGAAGCAGGCAAAGCAGCTTTGATTGCATTGGAACGTGCCACCGAAGATTTAAAGAAAGGCGCTTTACAAGCCATTGTTACCGCACCCATCAATAAAAAGAATATCCAGTCAGCAACTTTTAATTTTCCAGGACACACGGAATACCTCGAACAGAAATTCGGCTCAAAAACTCCTGCATTGATGATGCTGGTGAATGATGTGATGCGGGTAGCTGTGGTTACCGGACATATTCCCGTTAAGATTGTAGCCGATGAAATTACGGAAAAACTGATACTCGAGAAACTGATTGTATTAAATAATTCGCTTAAAAAGGATTTTTCAATTGTTCGCCCGCGCATTGCTGTACTGGGTTTGAACCCACATGCCGGCGACGATGGTTTATTGGGCGAAGAAGAACAAACCACCATTATTCCTGCTATGCGTGAAGCTGAGAAACAAGGAATTATCTGCGTGGGACCTTATCCTGCCGATGGTTTTTTCGGTTCTGGTAACTTTAATAAATTTGATGCTGTTTTGGCTATGTATCATGACCAGGGACTGATTCCTTTCAAAACGGTCTCGATGGAAAACGGCGTCAATTTTACTGCAGGTTTATCTATTATCCGCACTTCACCGGCTCACGGCACAGCGTACGACTTAGCCGGAAAGAACCTTGCTTCCGAAGATTCGTTCCGTCAGGCTTTGTATATGGCTTACGATATTTATCAGAACCGGATATGGAATCAGGAAATTTCCGAAAATCCACTTAAAACAGAATTAAGAACCGAACGTGCAGGAAGAGTAGAATAGTTGGCCCCTAAATCCCCTAAAGGGGACTCAAGAATTTTCAGAAAAGACGATGTGTTATTTCGTCTTTTCTGGTTTTATTACCAACCCGTTGATTCTATCAAAAAAAAATTCTAAACAAGAAGTCGAATCCTTATGAAGAAATTAGTTATTCTTATTGTATCTGTTTTGAGTTACACAATGCTTCCGGCACAGCAAGTCGGTGTGGACACCATTTATC
>JBBQMQ010000309.1:0-5481 GCA_038329115.1 Bacteroidales bacterium | reverse complement strand
ATGAGATGCTATAATGCATAATGGGTCTTTCGATAATGACAATATATGTTCTTTTGACATGATATACTTATCCAAATCATATTTTGATAAACTTTTATAACATGGAAACAGGTCATTAAATGTTTCGTAACAATTTCTTCCCTCTTCGCTTGAAATTCTATCACGTATTTCAAGAAACGCATTTTGTTTCTCTGCAATAGTTTCAATCAAATAAACAGCGCCATCCGGCAACTCTATTCTTGTATTATTCAACAAAATATCTGCTAGCTCGTACCACCAAAGTTTTCCTTTTCTTTCTAAGAATGCACTTGGAACATATATTGCAAACGGACAATTGTACTTTTTAAAAATCGGATAGGCAAATTCATAATTATCCTTGTACCCATCGTCAAAGGTAAAACACACGAAGGGTTTGTCTGTTTTTTTCTTTCCTTTTACAATTTCATGCACTTCATCCAACGAAACAACAGGCCTTCCTTCTGCCAGATACAGTTGAATCGTCTTCTCCAAAAAATCCGGGGTTACTTCCAGTTCCCTATTGGCGGGTAAAATACTTCGTTCCGGAATAACACGATGTAACATAAGTATTTCACCCAAAGGAGGATGGAACAATTTGTAGAATTTTCGTTTAATGCGTAACAGTAGATTCATTATTTAAGATTGATACATTTTATTATTAAGCGGACATTGCGTTTTAGACTCAGATTCTTCCACTCAAATGAAAACAGATAACGCAACAAACTTTTTAAATTTAGTTCATCAAAATACTTCTTAATCAGGTAAATCTTATAGGAGATTTGAACAAAGGCAAAAAGTTCTTTTTTTAAAATATCAGGTTGAATATAACTTCCTCCATCCTTATTCTTTTGAAGTAGAACTTCACTCCAGGTCACAAATTGTTTATAATCACTCACTGATTCAATTTTTGAATCAACAAAGCTATTGATATGAAAATCTTTCTCCACTTGAGTAAAGTTCTTGTTTATTCTTTCCAGCATCTCCAAACGTACCCGGTTCTTTACCACCAACTGCTTTTCAGCATTTAGCGGAGAACAAATCTGAGACTCATGTTGACGGTATTTCACCAGCACCTCCGGTATATTGTAAATCTGTGTATGCTCCAGGCAATCAATCCACATCTTGTAATCATCCGCTAAACGATAGTCTGGATTATAACGCAATCCTGAATTAACCAAAAATGATTTCCGAAAAATCACACTTGGATGACTCATACAGCAACCAAATAAGAATCCGGCTTTTAATTCTTCATTTGAAACAGGAAACATGCGAACACCTTCCTTATCCCCAAAAAGCTCAATTGATGTACCACATAAACCTACTTGAGGCCGGGCGTCCATAATGGCTATTTGTTTTTCCAATTTTGTTGGCTTCCATATATCATCCTGATCAATGCGGGCTATGTATTCAGTTTCACACATATCCATAGCTCGTAGTGGTGTACCTATCGAACCAAGGTTCTTCTCATTTACCAAATACTTAATTCTTGGATCTTTATATGAAAGAATTACTTCTTCGCTGTTATCCGTAGATGCATCGTTAATAATAAGAAAATCGAATTCTGAATAAGTCTGCCCCAGCACACTATCCATCATTTCTGCCAAAAACTCAGCACCATTATAAACTGGTAATATTACCGTAACTGTTTTCATTTACATCAACCTTTTAATAAGAGAACGCACTTTCCAATAACAAACATATATAATAAGCAAAGGATTGTACCTAAAAAATAGATACATAATACTCTTCCTTATATCAGCATTAAAGCGATATTTATAATCAGCTTTCGTATACATTTTAGCCCACAAACTAATAGTTTTTGGAGGGATAATCACCTTATTTAAACGAGATATATAGGTATACACTTGAAAACCTTCGGTAAAATATTTCCCGGAACGCTTTGCTTCGTTCGAAACATTTTGTTCGTGGGTTCTATAAAAATTCAGCGTTTTCCTAACCTCCAACACTTTGGTACGTTCGCAAAGCTGTACATAAAAAAACCAGTCGCCACAATATCTCATATCCATAAACGACAAATCTTTCAATGTGCCGTATAGAGACTTTTTAAAAATCATCATGCTGGCATTCCATATTGCATTTGATGTCAAGAGCTTCTCTGTTATAAACTGACTTCCATTATAAACGATTAGTTCACCTGTATTATGCTGACTATTTTCATATAAAACAACTCCATGCGAATCTACAAGTTGTGAAGCAGTAAATGCTAAACCTGCCGTTTTATTTTCTGTCAAAGCTGCCATAATCGTCTCCAGAAATGTACTATCCGCCCAATCATCACTCTCACCGATCCATATATATTCTCCCTTAGCAAGACCAATTCCCTTTTCCCACTGCTTAAAAGTAGTTCCACTGTTCTGTTCATTGAACACGCAATAACTGACCTTGGAATGGATTTGGTATTCTGACAATACTTCCCGGCTATTATCAGTGCTGCAATCATCCAACAAAATCAATTCAAAATCTTGATAAGTCTGATTTAATACACTATCAATGCGCTGCTTGAGATAGGGCGCATGATTGTAATTGGGGACAATGACTGAGATTTTGGGCATGGATTAATTTTCGAATAGATGAATTAATTCATTTAAAAAAATTTGACTGTTAAAATTTTCTTTTGCAAATTTTTGTCCGTTTTTCCCTAATTGAAAGAATTGATTTGAATCATTCAATAATTTTATTTTTTCGGCCAGATCAAAAATATTACCATATTCGTATAAATACCCATTGAATCCATCCTTTACCAGTTCTAAATTTCCGCCTCTATCTGATGCAACCACTGACAGTCCGGCTTTCATAGCTTCAATAGTTACACGACCAAGTGCTTCGCATTTAGAGCAAACCAATACAATATCTGAATTCTTATAATACTCAGCTGGTTTATCAACAAAAGAAACAAAATGAAAATATTTTTCGTACGAAAACGGAATTAAATTTCTAACCTCAGTCACAAACTCGCCATCCATATTTCCTAAAATAGTAAGACGCACATTCGCTCCTGATTGAACTAACTTTAATGTTGCTTTTACTGCCTGATCTTGACCTTTAAAGTCGGCTACTTTTCCTACTATCAACAACTTCAGCTCATTATCCTTTCGTGCTAAGTTATTCTCTGTAAATTCTATTTCAACAGGCTGATAAAGCATAATCAGTTTCTTATCTGAAACAAGACTCTTATAGGTATTATTTACAAAATGTGAATTTGTGATTACTTTATTTGATAAATATCCGATCAATCTCTTACTCAATATTTTACCAAAAGCGTAATGCTGACCAAAGTCTTCTTCTACCAATTCATGAATAAACCAAATATGTTTAGTCCCTGACAACTTTGATGCTATTGCAAATTGTGGAATAATAGAGGTATTAGTAACTACAAAGTTTGGATTAATTTTTTTTATCAATTGAAATGCTTTTATTGACGAAACAAGAAGTTGATAAAACCTCTGTAGCTTTTCGATTACCCCAAATTTAATTCCATTATCAATCCAAAAAGGTAAAAACATGTCATAATTTTCGTAACAATATGCTTCACATTGTGCTTTTAAAAGTCCATTTTGCTTAGGCAAAACCGCATATATTTCATACTTCTTAGTCTCGTACAATGCCTTCAATGTTTCCACGAAACATAATTCAGCACCTCCAAAGTAATTAGAATGAGATATAAGGAGTAATTTTATTTTGTACATACTTTATTAGAAGTAATAATTTCTATTTTCTGAAGGAATTTTATTTTTATCTCCTTTCAAGTATAATAAGCCCTTAAATAATCGTTTGATTAATCTTTGTAATTTAACATCGTCTGAAAAATAATCTAAAAATGGATATAATGAAGAATTTTTACTTGTTATTGCAATTTTAGAAAAATACATATAATCATCGATTATTTTTTGTGGAAAATATTCAGCTAATACTTTATTTCGCTCTTCTATTGCAGCATTCTCATTTGAGCTTATACCAGTTGCATCATTATAAACAATAATCTCATTTATCTTTATAAATGTACAATTATTACAAATAATTGCCTGAATCAAAAATTCCCAATCTGCAACTATCTTATATTGCTCGTTGTAATTTCTTTTATCAAATAACATTTTTTTATGAAAAATTGATTGATGACAAATCATCCAATTAAATAAATAGAATGCAGTCAAACACTCAGGATAAATAAATCTTTCAATTATTTTTTTATTGTCAATAAGTATAGCATCACCATAAATTAGGTCTTCATCCCTATATTCCTTGAAAACTACTTTCAATACATTATCACCATATAACCAATCACCCGAATTTAAAAACAATAAATATTCTCCATTCGCTTTCAAAATCCCTTTATTCATGGCATTATAAATCCCTTTATCCGGTTCGCTAACCCAATAGCTTATTTTATCAGCGAACTGTTTGATTATATCCACACTTCCGTCCGTACTTGCACCATCAATAATAATATATTCAAAGTCGGAGTAAGTTTGATTCACCACACTTTCAATGGTTTTTCGCAAACCTTCGACATTGTTGTAGTTAATGGTTATTATAGATAGTTTTGTCATGGTATTTATTAATTCCTTTTCATTTACTAAGGTTTAATCTATAAATAAATGTGATAGTGAAATGATATGTACGCCACTTTTGGGGTCGGTGTAGCTTTCTTTACCGGCGGTAATTACACACATCCCTGCTATGCTTTTCGATTTGCTTTCAACAACTTTATTTCGCAACTTTATAAGATTGGAAATTCCCTCGGCTACCGAGCTGTCGCCTCCAAGTTTAATCTCGCAGGCGAGCCATTTTCCGTCCCGTAGTTCAATGATGGCATCTACTTCGAGCCCTGTTTCGTCGCGGTAGTGAAACACTTCGCCATCGAGTGCTTGTGCATACACTCTCAAATCGCGAATAGCGAGGGCTTCAAACAAAAAGCCGAGTGTATTTAGGTCTTTCAATAGTTTGTCGGATGAAAGCAAAAGCGATGCAGTTGCCAGCGAAGGATCGCAAAAGAACCATTTCGGGCTCACTCTTTGCCGCACGTTCGAACGAATATGAGTTGACCACGCAGGTAATTCCTGTAAAACAAAAAGCTGAGAAAGCTGATCTACATATTTACGCGCAGTTTGTGCCGAAAGATTTTCAGTATCGAGTTGAGCTTCGGTAGCAAGTTTAGTTATCGATATTTCGGTTGCAATATTGCGGGATATTGCCCGCAATAAAGCGCGCATTCTTACGGGGTCAGTTTTCAGTATATCAGTACCTAAATTAACACGCGAGATATCATCTAAATAATTCGACAGATAAATTTGCGCTTGTTTTTCGGATTTATTAATAAGATTTGGAAAACCTCCAACTATTATTTTTTGAACATATTGCTCCACCGTTAGCCCTCCATAACCTGCCACGGTTGTAAAATCATTTTCAAACAGTTTTCTGAAATTAATCTGTTTGGTTGAGTTT
>JBBQMQ010000308.1:0-5493 GCA_038329115.1 Bacteroidales bacterium | reverse complement strand
GTATCATTAGGCTGCTCTGACTTCCAGTATGTCATTCTGTAAATAGCTTTAACAGGCAAACCATTGTAAATTTTTATAACCAAAAAAGCTGAATCAACATTATCGAGTGTTGTTCCAATATTTAAGTTATGAATTGTATCAGTAAGATTGAAAAAACTTCCACCTTTTGCACTAAAAGGAATTCGTGCATGAATATCCACTTTAATTTTGCTCTCAGGAGTTATAAAATTCAGTAAACGGAGAGGATCAGAAGTTACTATATATCTGTATTTTATTGTATTGGGATATGGCAAATTGTTAAATATATTTCCTGTTTCACCGTTTTTATCATTTAGCTGATTATACGACTTAGTAGTCCATTCTCCCAAAATTGTTGGTCCGATAACGGTTTGCAATAACGATTTGCTTGTGGTTTTTGAAACCGGGTCATAAAACATTGCTTGATAAACATTATCAGGATATGCTGAATTATACGATTTTACATAATCAATATTTACATTCAAATCTTCACCAACGTTTGATGTCGCAGTAACATCAATAGTCGGATTGGCAAGTTTAAAATGTGAATTTGGAAAAAAGCTGCTCAAATCTATCGGAATATCATACTTTTTCTCAATATCAAAATTCATTTTAAAATATCCGTATGCCACTTTGTAATTAACATCCGAAAAACTGACATTCAACTTAATAAGAGAGGTTGGACTTATAATTACCGGCATAGATTGTGGGTCAATACTTACTTTTATTTTAAATGGAATTATTTTCCTTCCAGTTAAATTGACCGTAAAACTTCCAAGGGAAATCTGACCAATTGCGCCATAGCCAGTAGGTCTGATACTTGGCATTATTCCAGTTTCTATATGCAAATCAGCATCTGCAAAAACAAATTCAATTTTGATACTTGAAGCAGGAACCGCCATTAAATCCGGCGAAACATCAACTTTAACATTCAATATTGATGAGTTAACTATCAGTCTATCAACCCTGTTTTCGTCACCTATAGCATTCGCATTAAAAGTTAAATCAGCATCAATTAGTGGTATACTAACTGGGAAATTTGGAGGAAAAATCAATGTAATCGGTGACAAAATAATGGTTTTTTCAAGCGGTTCGATAGAATCTCTGAAATTCAGGTTATCAAATTTAAATTCACCACTGAAAGAATTTACATAGCTGATTTCCGTATTGGTTGTATCAATATCTTGAGGTAATCCATATTTATTCAAAATATCTTTTATTGTCACTTTTGCATCGCCAATAGGCAAAACAAGAGATTCATCCAACTTTATGTCCTTTGAAAAATTTATTAAATCTACATCTGACAAACAAGACACTGTAAATAAACAGATTAATACCGGGAAAATATAAAATTGGAAATTCTTTCTTTTCATAAAATTCTTTTTGAATCAGAAATTGCCTTATAATTAATTGGTTCTAATATACACCAGCTAGTTAAATAGCAACTAAAAACGCCCAAAGATAACCATTTATCATATTAATTTAGCTTTTTTCGCGGTCTAATTTTTCTTAAAAATTTCAATTCCAATCACATCGGCAATCATTTGACTTGTTTGTATTGTGCAATCCGCTGTTGGAGTTCAGTTTTCTTTTGTTTGCTTTTGAACGATATAATTTTGATTTTGAATTAGTTGAAGTATTATTGGCATTGTTTTTTTTACCGGCATTATTTAGTCCGGCTGTTTTATCTATTCGTTCAACTTTTTCTTTCTTTTTTTCTTTTTCATGGGCATTAAATACCAGATTCATCCCCAACGATAGATTAAATGCATTTGAATTGTAGGGAATTGGAACATCTATACTTGGGAAATTTGAATTTAAATCAGTTAACGGGAAATTTACTTTCTGAAAAGGAATGTAATCGGCTGCTGCGAACCATTGAAAAATGCCGGTTGTTAAACCAATTCCAGCTCCGATGGAGCTGCCGTTTCCATTGAGAACTGAATAACTCAGTGTTGAATTAAACCATTTTGCCGGTCGTGCATTGAGCGAAGCAGTAAGTTCTTCAGTTATTGTCTTCTTGAATAATAGCGTTCGTGAAAGCAACCCAATGCTTAATTTGTTATCCAGCATGTTATACTCAAAACCCAAATTAAATTTAGCAGTTGTAGCTGTTAGATACGAATTGGTTGCCTTATTAATTGTTACTGACTGGTTGAAAGCTGTTGTCACCGAATCTATTAACGAATTATTTACAAGAAAATTATTATAAATGTCTTTCAGGGTACTTAGACTCTGGCTGCTGGAGAATTGGCCTAAACCATCAAAATTATAGTTAATAGCATAATTAATATTTCTGGCATTACCAGCCCAGTTAATAAAACCCAAATCTAATATTGCAGCCGAAATATTAATTTTGTCTGTAAGCCTATAATCAGCACCAAAATCAATTCCGGCACCAATTCCTATTGGTTTTAACCAACTCAAGTTACTTGTTGGGTATACAAAACTTAATGACCTAAAATCAGGAAAATTGACCTGAACGGGACTTGATTCATTTATTGACCCACTTCCAACCAGTGACCATTTATCAAGTCCTGCATTGATGTTTATCCCACTATTTGTGTTCGATAAGTTTGCCGAGCCAATAAGTAGTTTTAGCTTACCTCCCACTATCAATCTATCATTCAGCTGTTCAGAAAACCCGAATGCAGCTTCTGTATAAAGCGTAAAATCGGATTGAAGTGTGGTAAGATTATAGGAATTATTCAAAATCTGAGGGGTTCCAAAAAGCAATAATTGAAAAATATCTTTCGGCAGTCCAATCATTCCTTCGAATTTTTCACTTAAAGAAAAATTCCAAAATATTGAATTTGCTTTAAAACCGAAAGAAAATATGTTGGTTTGCAAATCAGTTCTTATTACAGTATTCTGATTCAGAGAATTATAAAACTTATTGGTTCCCGCATCATTATTCAGAAATGTGACTGTTTGGCCATTCTGATTGTAAATAATATCTTTCAGAGAAACAGAATTGTTCCCAATATCAAATTGGCTAAAACCGATTACGGGCAAACTTATATAAAAATCATCATAAGGTTGAAATGCAGGGTTCAAAACATGCCTTAAAGGCACATTTTCCATAAAATAGAGCGAGTTTATTTGTTGGGAATTGGCACAAAGCGATATAAAACTTATCAGGATCGAAATTAATAAGTATTTATTCAACTTCTTCATTTCCTTTACTATATTGTTTTATTTTCCAAGATTTGCGCTAATTTTACCATTTACAAACAATCCAACTTTGAGATTAAAAGTGCTTGTTTTTGTAAAATGAATTTTTGAATTTATACTTTCACCTTCCACTCTCACTGTGTAAACAATCATATCGGCTTTTCTCAATTCGTTTAATTGATCATTCGTCACTTTAATTTGAAGAAGTTGATTTGATTCTTTTCCGGGTTGAACCAAACCATCAGCATCAACTGTTCCTGCATCGACGATATAATCTTTCACAAAACTGGTGAGCAATTCATTTCCTGAAGAATCTAACAATTTTATAATGAGATGAGTTTTAAAGGGCAACCCATTTTTAATATTTAATACCAAAGAAACCGTTTCAATCGAATTTTTTGGATATTTGTCGAGAGTATTTGCAACCACATCAAAAATATTCTGAATACTATCTTTAAAATCATAATAACTTCCCTGATTCAGATAAAATGGAATAGTTGTTGCGATTTTTACCTTTATCTTTGAATCTGGCGTAATGAAATTTGGAGTGGGATCACTTTTAGTCAATTCCTGATTTACTGATGCCGAAAACTTATATTCCAATGAATCAGCCACTTCTTCATCTTCAAATAATTGATTTGTTTCACCCCAGTTTTGATCCATGGTTCGCATTTCGGTATCAACCCATAAACCAGGCGTTTTAGGTTTACTTTTCATCTGAACCGTTGTTGAATTGGTTGTATGATTATCAAACCAGGCATAAACAGCTTCACTTTGTTTATTAGAAACGTATGCCTTAATATAATCAACCTTAAAATTCAAATACGAACCAATATTGGATTCGGCTGAAATTTTTATCTGAGGATTCATAAATTTCAATGAACCATTCGGAAATAATTTGTCTAAATTAATATTTCGTTGCAGAATATTTGAAGCTTCAACATTCGGTTCAAAATATCCATAAGCTACCGAATAATTCAATTCGCTAAAACCTAATTTGCACGATATGGTTGAATTTTGAGTGAGAGTAAGTGGTAAATCTCCTGCTTTTGATTCAATAGTTATTAAAATTGGAATGCCTGAAGAATTACCGGAAGTATTTATCATGAAATTATTCAAAATCAAACTATTTGCTTGACCGAATGCAACAGGAATAACTGATACTTTGTTTGAACTTCCATCAATAAATCGTATGGAATTTGGTGGAAAAGTTACTGTAATTTTACAAAGTGATGGGTCAATATTAGCAAAATCTGAACTTACATCTAATGTTACGTTTAGCTTTGCTGAAGTAATCTTAATGCTGTCAATCCGATCTGAATTTTGATTTTGATTATTTATTGCCAGTTTTAAAGTATCATTTGAATAGACTGTAGGTATACTTTGATGCGGAGAAATAAAAGAGTTACCAAATTTTGAAGGATAAAAATTTCTTACAAATCCGGAGTTATTATTTAAAAGATTCAGTTCACGAAAATTAAACTCAGAACTATCAACGGCCAGAAAATTGATTTCCAGACCATCGTTACCAATTTCAAATTTTCCATCGGTAATATACTTTGAAATAATATCACCCAAAGTAACACTTGCTCCACCAATCGGCACAATTAAATCAGGTCGAAGGCTTACTTCTCCCGAGATATTGTGAATATCTATATCCGCATCGCATGAATAGAAAATAACAGAAAAAAATATTAGAATAAATACAACTGATTTAAACTTCATATTAACCATAAGGCAACCTCGCTTTACAACTTTAATTTTTGAAAATGAACAAATTGGCTATTCATTTTCAATCAAAGATAAGTTGCAATATTGAAATTAATACAAATAATTTAAATAAATTATACTAAAATCCTCACTTATAATATTTTTTGTGGAAAATTAACCAGAAAAACGGTTTCTGTTGCCCGTGTGAGTGCTGTATATAACCAACGATAAAAATCACTATTCAATTGTTCATCAGTGATTTGCCCGGGATCAATAAATACCTTTTTCCATTGACCTCCCTGTGCTTTGTGACAGGTAACTGCGTATGCAAATTTCACCTGCAAAGCATTATAATACTCGTTTTCCAGTATTTTTTTGTAAAGCAACTTCTTAGTAGTAATTTCAGGATAATCTTCGGCAACAGCCTGAAACAGCTTATTTGTCATTTCATTCATTGCTGCCGGCGATTCCGATTGCAACGCATCCAACCAAATGCGTGCATCAATTTCCCATTCATAATCCAACGATCGCAAACTCAAATCCACAAAACGAAAGCCGTACATTTCGTGGTATTTGCGAACCCTTGTAACT
>JBBQMQ010000307.1:0-5595 GCA_038329115.1 Bacteroidales bacterium | reverse complement strand
GCGATAAGAACCGCTTCCCATTTGAAGGTCTTTCTTATCTATTTTTGCAAATACATTGATTTTTATCATGTCCTCTCTGTTTGGCCGAATTATAAATCTGCCCGGAGAGTTCTGAACATAACTACCTCCATCCACTGATATCCGTATGTTGGCAGCTGCCACTCCAGGAACGGAAACGCTAAATTTATTATCAATTCCTTTATAAACAACATTTAAATCTTCATTGGACATTGTTGCAGTAGGTTCACCTACCATATAGTCACTCGTAAATGTCTTTACTTTTAGTTCACCAGTATTATTTTTATAGGTAATTTGCCCGGTTATTTTCTTAAGTCCCACTGTTGAACAACCAACTTCATACAATCCGGACATTGGCAAAGCAGATCCGTTTACATAATAATTTGGTTTTTGCGTTGAGTCAACGGCTGACAAAACAATTCTGGCCCTATATTTATCACCTCTGATTACATATTTAGAATCAGGTATTATTAATGCTTCCAACTTATTTACTCTTAAATCAGCTACATCAGTCTGAGATTTAAGATATTGAACAATCTCTGCTTCAGCTGCTCTTACATCACTCTGGTATTTTGTGAGTATAGTTACAACTGCTGAAACCGGCATCATTTCAAAAGTTACTTCTTCCCATGATTTTCCTTCCTTACCATTATTGGTGGCAAAAATGTCTTTATACATTTTTTGTTTAGATGGATTATTAGTCGATAATACAATTAAAAAATTTCTATATTTCTCAATTTTTTGTTTCAGTATCTTAGCATTACCATCCTTCAACCCATATTGACTTGGAATATCTATATTATCTTTAGCTTGAATTTGTTTGACGTAAGCACTATCATTTGCACCACTTTTATCCGTCTTTTGTACAAGTGCTTTTTTAAAATCTTCCAAATATTTGTATAGCTCATCAGAATTAATCTTTACAATTAAAGCTCTATCCAACCATTCTTTTACTTTTGCAGGATTTTTATCATTTAAACTTTTAAAATCAGCATAAAGATCTTTATTCCTATTTTCAGCTGATTCTATAGTTGTATGTAAGCTATTATCCACCATTGTAAACCCGTTTAAAATTTCGCTCGACACATTTAATGCTAACATGGCTGTCAGTACTAAATACATCATTCCAATCATTCTTTGTCTGGGCGTTTCGGGACAATTCTTTGCTCCACTCATGTAAATTCTCTTTAAATTTTCAAACAGTTTAAATCAACAATAATTAGCTCAAAGCATTTAACATATTTCCGTAAATCTGGTTTAAATCAGTGATTTGTTTAGACAATTTAATAGTACCTGATTTAAACTTTTCAGCTTCTTCGGAAGCAACAACTGTTGCCGTTTTCATTTTTTGAACTTCACCAACTATAACTCCCAATTCATCTGTAACTGTGCGAACACGTTCTGTTTGTTGAGTCAAACCTTCAGATTGAGCATGAATATTTTTCAGTTGAATCTCATAAATTGAATTAATTGAGGAAAGATTTTTATTGATATCCTCAACTTTTCCCGCATATACCTTTGTGTGTTTTTCAACAGCCTCCATTCCATCCGAAATCCCCTGATAAGAATTTGCTAAAAGTCCGGTAGCATGGTTTAATGTTTCCTGACTTTTTATGAATTTCCCTGTCGTAGCAGATGCATTATCCATATTTTTTACAAATGTATCAGTTGCACCGACAACATCAGATAGTCCGGCAAATTGTTGAGCAGTTACAGACAGATTTTTTATTCCTTCTGATAATTTCTTAACATCATCATCGCTTATTGTTTCGGTATAATTCAGACCTACTGAACGTGACGGTGTCACCAAAGTCATGGATGATTTGCCCGTATTTTCTGAAGTACCTACTTTTCCTTCTCCGTCAAAATCATAAACTTTTTCCCAATCATAATCTTTGTGAGGCTGATCGAAAATACCTAAAGCAAATAAAAATGCTTCCACTGACATCCCAATTCCCAACATGTAACCGGCTCCTTCGAGGTGAAGGATTTTAAACATAGCACCGATAATAACGACGGAAGCACCAAGACTATAAGCTGCACCTAATTTTTGCTTTACCTCTGGTGTATTCCACCATATATCAAACTTTGATTTATTCTCAGACATATTATTGATTTATTGAATTTAAAATTGAATAGTTGAAATTTTATTCTCCATTAAAAGAACGGACACAACGAAATCCAATATAAGGACGACTTTCATTCTGATATTCATAGGTTTTAACACCACATTGCAGATAATAAGCAATATCTTTCCACGAACCACCTTTTACCACTTTGCGTTTCAAAACATCGGGATCACTACTTTTTGCATTGTATTGAAAACTTGCATTCATATCTGAAACCAACAAACTACCCGAAGAATTATAAGCTGAAGAAGTCCATTCAGCTACATTTCCAGCCATATCGAATAATCCAAAATCATTCGGTGGAAACATGGCAACCTTCATTGTAGTAGCTCCTTCATCATCTGTATAACTTCCTCGCATTGGTTTGAAGTTAGCCAAATAACAACCTTTAGCATCTCTTACATAATTTCCACCCCATGGATATAAAGCCATTTTCCGACCACCACGGGCGGCATATTCCCATTCTGCTTCAGTTGGCAGACGATAATCCTGACCTCCAACTATATTCGCGTTATTAAACAATTGTGTACGCCATTGGCAAAATGCCTGTGCCTGTTCCCAAGTTACACCTACAACAGGATAATTGGCAAATCCGGGATGCGAAAAATACATACGCATTTTGGGATCATTATAAGAATACTGAAAGTCACGTAACCACATGATTGTATCCGGATAAACATTGACAATTTTAGTTGAAATTAAATCTTTACGGGTCGTCAGTTTTCGTTCAATGGTCTTATTAATGATAACTCCGTTTTCTATATACGAAGTGTCGACGCGTGCCTTAGCATTTGGAGGATATGCACCGGTATTCGGATCGTATTTATTGGCAGGTAATGCTGCCTGATCATAATTAATCCACTGATATTCATATCTTAACTTGCCTGGATCGATTTGCTTTCTAAATCCTAATGCGTTATTATCATTATAATAGAGTGAATCCAAAGTACGTTTAACGTCTTCGTCCTTAGAATTCCATGGAATTTTCATTTTCCAGTTTAAACGTGCAAATCTTGGATCAGGATCTTCGGTTTGATCCTTAAACTTCATTTTATACTCTTCCTTTCCTGCCACGACCAATGAACGCAAAGCGATAGAATCACGAACCCAAAATATATACTGTTTATATTTATCATTTGTAATTTCAGTTTCATCCATCCAAAATGCATCAACTGACAGATTGATAGGTTTATCATTTATCTCACTGATAGCAGATTGATCGTTTGCCCCCATCATAAAAGAACCTCTTTTGATGAATACCATTCCGTATGGTTGCGCCTCTACAAATGTATCTTTAGTTCCAAGACCAATTAATTCTCCTGCAGGTTTGTTACATGCAACAAACAAGAAAGTAAGTACAATGATTGACAGACTCTTTTTCATTCTTTTGTTATTTATTTAATAAAAAAACAACTGTTATGTTTTATAAAAGTGCAAATTCTGAATTAAAAAATTACACTTATAATATTCTAATGCTTTTAAATTTACTATTTCTCTGACCAAAAACATATTCAAAGCTATATGAAATCAGAAGTTCAATTGAACCCGGACTTACAGCAAGTATTTGCGAGGTTGGTAAATCATAAGAAAAACCAACCGATAAACCTCCCGCTGCATTTATTCCGGCTAAAAATACAACTGCATCCTGAATTCTATAGGAGATTCCACCCCAATATTTATTATCGTATTCCAACCTCGTGGAAATATCCAATTGCAACGAAGTAAAATCTGTTTTCAACAACGTGCTTGGCTTAAATACATATTTTGTATCGGGTAAAACCCAATTATATCCGCCAGTTAAATAAAGAGTTCCGGTTTCTTTAAACTTAGAAGTTTCTCCCCAAAGCACAGTAGGACTATTTAAATGCGAATAGGATAAACCGGCATAATATGTTTGCGTGGAATAATATACCCCTACATTCATATCGAAACCAATTCCCTGAACATCCGTTTTGGGTATTACCTGATCATTTTCAAAATCATAGTATGTACCGATATTAACTTTATGAATACTATCACCACCATTAAAACCTGCATTTACAAACCCCAATCCAGCTCCGATACTAAGCGTTCCCGATTTGATTTGTTTCTTGTAAGCATACTGAAGATGAGCAGATTGATTTATAAATTGTCCCACCTTATCGTTTAAGAAACTCAGTCCGATTCCACTGTGCGTATCACCAATTCTAATTGGAGAATTGATACTAAAAGCTGTAGTTTGTCCTGCATTTGGCATTCCAATCCATTGAATCCTATGTTGAAATGTAGTCTGAATCATTTCACCTTCTCCTACCGCTGCAGGATTAAATGCTGAATTATGAAACATATACTGACTAAATTGCGCATCAAACTGAGAAAATGCAGTTCCTATGGTTACAATTGTTAATATAAAACTTAAAACAACTTTTTTCATAGGTAATCGGCATTATTTTCTCAATCTTTAAGGCAAAATTCATCAAGGATTATTCTGCTTATTTCATCTTGTCTTATTCAAACTCCAAATCAATCAAAAAATTGTTTCATTAAGAACTTTTTGCAACAATTTAATCGAATTTGATAAAAACAATCGTCAATAACCGGAATTAAACCCAAAACGTTTAATATTCTTCTTCGTTGAAAAAAAAGTCTTCTTTACTAGGATAATCAGGCCAAATGTCTTCAATACATTCGTAGATTTCACCTTCATCTTCAATTTCTTGTAGATTTTCAATAACCTCTAAAGGAGATCCGGAACGCATGGCGTAATCAATTAATTCATCTTTAGTTGCAGGCCAGGGTGCATCTTCTATTTTAGAAGCTAATTCCAATGTCCAATACATAATTCAGCTCGATTTTTAAGTAAATAAGTTAAGTGTTTATATTTATATTTTCGTGCAAAAATAGGAATTTTTTTTATTAATACTACCTTTTCCAGTAAATTTCTTCACCTCCCGATTGGATTGTCAAATAGCGCGAGAGGGCAAAGAAATAGTCTGACAATCTGTTTATAAAAACAATAACTTGATTATCAACGATATAACAATCATTCATATCAAATAATCTGCGTTCAGCCCTTCGGGTAATTGTTCTGCAAATATGCGACAAAGCTCCTGATTGTGAACCACCTGGAAGGATAAATGAGTTCAGTTGAGGTAATATATCATCCAACCGATCTATTTCGTGTTCGATAAGTAAGATTTCTTCATTATCAATCACAACTGAGTTTTGAACTTCTACTTTCGACGTATCCGTTGCTAAATAAGAACCAATAGAGAACAATTTATGCTGGATTTTATGTAAAAATTCAAGTTCATGCGCATCAATTTGCGAACTTGCAAGCAATCCTATAAAAGAATTCAATTCGTCAATGGTTCCGTAAGCTTCAATCCGTATATCATTTTTAGGGACACGGGTTCCGCCAATTAAGCCGGTAAGTCCTTTATCGCCCGTTTTCGTATATAATTTCATG
>JBBQMQ010000306.1:0-5598 GCA_038329115.1 Bacteroidales bacterium | reverse complement strand
ATTTACAACTGCAACGGTATTAGCACCAACTGTACTCTTAACAGATCCTTCTGATTTGGATGCAAGCGTTACACTTAGTCAAAATGTTATGGCAACTTTTAGTGAAACAATGGACAATACAACCATTACTTCAACTACATTTAAAATTATGGAAGGTTTAAATCCGGTATTGGGTGTTGTAAGTTATGCTGGCAATGTTGCCACATTTAATCCAAACAGTGATTTCGTAGCTGGTAAAACCTATACAGCCACGGTAACCAATGGAGTAAAAAATCTGACAGGAACGAATATGGTCAATGATTATGTATGGTCATTTAGCATTCCTACTGTTCCGGTAGTTACTGTTGATATTCTTAAATCAGTTGCCCGTTTTGGTATATTTGCCGGCGTGGGAATTAGTAATAATGCAGGTCCATCTGTAATTAATAATTTGGATGTAGGTATTGATCCGGGTGTTCGTTCATCGGTTACAGGTTTTCCTCCTGCAACAGTAGTTGGTGGAGCAATATATACCTATGATGATTTAGTGCCAGCCGGAACACCTGCTATGTTAGATCAGGCAAAAGCCGACTTAGTAGCTGCATATCTTTATGTTGAAGGCGCAACTGCACCGGCACCAGCCACAGTATCAGGCGATCTTGGTGGTCAAACACTGGCACCGGGTATTTATAAATCAACTTCAACTCTGATGGTTCAGAATGGTGATTTGACATTGGATGCACAAGGTAATGCAAATGCTGTATTTATTTTCCAGGTAGCATCAGCTTTTACCACAGTAGGTGGAGCAGGTGGTAGCATTATCCTTACTGGTGGTGCTCAGGCCAAAAACATCTATTGGCAAACCGGTAGCTCAGCTACTATTGGAAACTATACAGATTTCTATGGTAACGTATTGGCCTTGCAATCAATAACAATGGGCTCTTATTCAACTGCCGTGGGCAGAATGCTGGCCAGGAATGGTGCAGTTACCATGACAAGTACTAATACTATCTCAAAACCATAATAAATAAAAAATATGAAAACAAATAATATGAACAAAAAGGAATCGCGCTTAGCGCGGTTCCCTTATGCCCTGAGCATAAAAAGTTTAATTCTTGGCGCTGTTATTTTATTAGGTATTCAAACACCTGTTCAGGCTCAAGATTCTATTCAATACTCAAAACCTTCGTGGTACTTTGGTGTGGCTGCAGGTGGAAATATCAATTTCTATCGGGGTTCTACCCAACAATTGAATGCTGAATTAACCGTTCCTACAAGATTTCAGGATGGTACAGGTTTAGGACTTTTTGTAGCTCCTTTAATCGAATATCGTCCCGCCAACTCACGTTGGGGAATTATGTTCCAGGCCGGTTACGACAGTCGTAAAGGTGCATTTAATACAGTAACTACACCTTGTAATTGTCCAGCCGATTTAATTACCGATTTGAGTTATCTGACAGTGGAACCAAGTTTACGTTTTGCTCCGTTTAAATCCAATTTTTATATGTATGCGGGCCCTCGTTTTGCCTTCAATTTATCAAAAGGATTTAGCTATCAGTTGGGCATTAATCCGGCTTTCCCAAATCAACCTGCCACACCGGCTGTAGATGGTGATTTTAGTGATATTCACAGTAGTTTGATTTCTATGCAAATAGGAGCAGGGTACGATATTCAACTTTCATCACAATATCACAAGACTCAATGGGTTCTTTCTCCATTCGTATCGTTTCATCCTTATTTTGGACAAGATCCACGTACTATTGAAACCTGGAATGTTACTACTTTGAGAGTTGGTGCAGCTTTGAAACTGGGAAGCGGTCACAAAATATCAACTCCTGTAAAGGAAACTTTACCTGAAAAAGGAATTGTGATTGTTGAGCCGAAAGTAAAATTCACGGTTACTTCCCCCAAGAATATTGTAGTTGAACGTAAAGTGAGAGAAATTTTCCCTCTACGTAATTACATTTTCTTCGATTTAGGTTCAGATAAAATACCTAATCGTTATGTATTACTGAAGAAAGATCAGGTGAAGGATTTCAAAGAAGACGAAATGGAAATGTCTACTCCGAAAAATCTTTCCGGACGTTCTGAAAGACAAATGAAAGTATATTATAATGTATTAAATATACTCGGTGAACGTATGGTGAATAATCCTTCGACAACCATTGTATTGGTTGGATCTTCAGATCAGGGATCAGAAGATGGTCTGGCCATGTCGGAATCAGTTAAACAGTATTTGGTAACAGTATTTGTTATTGACCCTTCAAGAATTAAAACAGAAGGGCGCGACAAACCGGTTTTAGCTGCAGTACAAAAAGGTGGCACTATCGATATTGTTATGCTACGTGAAGGAGACCGCAGGGTTACAATAGAAAGTAATTCACCTGCACTACTGATGGAATTCCAGAATGGGCCGAATGCTCCACTGAAACCAATAGAAATTAATGTAGTACAAGAAGCACCGCTTGATAGTTATTTCTCCGTGAATGTAAACGGAGCCGATGAAGCTTACTCTTCATGGATGTTGGAATTGACAGATGAAACCGGTAAAGTTCAAAATTACGGACCTTATACACAGGAAACTGTAAGTATACCCGGAAAAACCATCTTGGGAGAGCAGGCCGAAGGTAACTACAAAGTGAAAATGATTGGTACAACCAAGAGTGGCAAAAGTGTAACGAAAGAAGCTTCTGCACATATTGTACTATGGAAAGCACCTGTTACCGAAACAGGAACCAGATTCAGTATTCTTTATGAATTCAATAATTCGAAAGCCAACAAAATGTACCAAAAGTACCTGATGAATGTTGTACTTCCAAAGATTCCTGTAAATGGAACAGTTATTATTCATGGTCATACCGATATGATTGGTGCCGAAAGTTATAACCAACATTTATCATTGGCTCGTGCTAACGATGTCAGAGATATTATGGAAGATGGTTTAGCTAAGGCTGGAAGAAAAGACGTTAAGTTCGAAGTTTACGGATTGGGTGAAGATGTAAAAACTGCTCCTTTCGAAAATAAATATGCCGAAGAACGTTTTTATAACCGAACAGTAATTATTGACATTGTTCCTGCTAACTAAGGCGAAATAAATTCACTTAATTCATAACTATTAAACCGCCTTAAAAGTAAAATTTTAAGGCGGTTTTTTTTCATGGAATACTCCTCTTAAAGTAAAAATCTGTGAATCATGTAACTTTAACTCAAAGTTATGTAATGCTTTTAAAGGCGTTTGAACCCATCTTTGTAAAAAAAAAATATGAAAAGTCTTAGAAGTATTTTAGCAATTATATTCCTCTCGTTTATCTTATTAGGCATGGTGTCATGCTTAGTCAGAGTTCACGACGATGGATATGGAAGACATAAAGACCGTCGTTACAGAAATAATAACCACCCGGTTTTGATTATAAAAGGAGGTGAACACGAACATCGTTCAAGATATAACGATCACGATCATCATTAATTAGAAAATCAGGAGATGACAGATAACCGTAATTTAAAAAACCTGACTGTAACCGGATTTGCATCGGATAACAAAAAACTACTTGCAAAAAAGGAGAAAGCCAGTAAAAAATTAAAAAATAAAATGAATAAGGTTGGAGAAGTCAGAAATGACTTCGCTGATGCTTTTGGGAATTCGAACCCAAATTTTGAGAATGAATCCGATGAAAAAATCATCGATATTCAAATCGAAATCAATGATTTATTGACAAAGATAAAGAAAATAAGTACTGTACTTTCAACACTATATCAGGATCAGATTGATGAATTAGAAAATGCCAAACGTACATTGATTCGTAAATTGGATGATTTTAAGGGTTTAAGCGAAGACAAAAGAGATTCCTTCAAACAGCAGCTTGAAACCATCTGGAAGAGCTTTAATCTAAATAAATAATCTATTTTTCAATAAAAAAAATATAGTCAAAAAAACAAGAATATATGAAACTTGACTAAAGCAGATAAGCAATAACAATTAATCCTTAATATCCAAGAAAAATGAAGAATCAAATCGTTAAAGCTGAAATTGCAAAAACAGCAGAATACCTTCAATGTACACTCATTTCAGCTGATTTCCTTAAAACCAAAAAAGTTTATAAAAACAAAATTATTAGTAATGGAACAATTGAATTTGACGATCCATTTGTTATTACTAAAAGCTTGTCTTGAAAATCCTGTAGATTAAGACAATACTTTATGTTATAAAATTAATCGTATTTGATAAACTGAAAGTATGAAACAAGCATGAATACCGATATATACCAAATGGTATGAAAATCTGACATGCGAGTTCCATCGACTTCTTAAATAAATAATTACGTATGAAAGCTAATATCGTCAAAAAGCGTGTCATAAAAGGCACCCGACATCAAACAAAAAATATGCTCCCTGCCGTTTTACATTCTCCGCAAAGCGAGAATTGGTTTCAAAGTAGGAATAAGGAAGAGAATAGTGTTCCCGAAGTATTGGTTGTAACATCTTATCCGCCACGCGAATGTGGCATTGCAACCTATTCGCTTGATCTGATTACCGCATTGAACAACAAATTCGGAACTTCATTTGACATAAAGGTTTGCGCCATGGAATCCGGAAAGTCAGGCTTCAAGTATACCAAAGAAGTGACTTCAATATTGGATACAACGGATCCTGAAGGTTACGAAAAACAGGCACTGGAAATCAATAAAAATAATCGAATCAAAATTGTTTTAATCCAACACGAATTTGGGTTTTTCAATAAACAAAAAGAACCATTCCTGAAATTCTTATTTCAAATAACTAAACCAATTATTACGGTTTTTCATACGGTTTTGCCAAATCCGAATGAAGCTTTGAAACAAAAAGTTCAGAATATAGTTTCGGCCTGTTCAGCCATAATTGTGATGACAAATCGTTCTAAAGAAATTTTGATTGAAGATTATGGTGTTTCGAAATTTAAAATCAATGTTATTGCTCACGGAACGCATCTGGTGCCGCATTTAAGTAAGGATGATCTAAAAGAGAAATACAAGCTGACCGGTAAAAAAGTGCTCACAACTTTTGGGTTACTTAGTTCGGGCAAAAGCATTGAAACTACACTGAAAGCCTTGCCGGAAATTATAAAGACCATCCCTGATGTTATGTTTCTGGTTATTGGAAAAACACATCCCGAAGTGGTAAAAAACGATGGAGAAGTGTATCGTGAACTACTTATGAAAACGGTAAAGGAATTAGAAATTCAGGATCATGTACGGTTTGTAAATAAATACCTTGATTTGCCTGCTTTATTGGAATATCTGCAACTTACCGACATTTATCTTTTTACATCCAACGATCCGAATCAAGCTGTCAGTGGCACTTTTGCGTATGCCATGAGTTGCGCTTGTCCGATTATTTCAACGCCGATTCCGCACGCCAAAGAAGTATTGACCAAAGACACCGGAATTATTATCGATTTCCAAAATTCAAAACAGTTGGCAGAAGAAGTTGTACGTTTGCTTGACAACGAACCATTGCGTAATAGTATAAGTACCAATTCATTGCAAAATATAGTTTTCACCGCTTGGGAAAATTCAGCCGTGGCTCATGCCAAATTGTTCGCAAAAGAATCTGGAAAAAAAATCAAAATGTTATACAATCTTC
>JBBQMQ010000305.1:0-5619 GCA_038329115.1 Bacteroidales bacterium | reverse complement strand
ATTTGTGCTTCTACGGTTTTGCGCGATAGGTTCAAAATTTCAGCTATTTCTTTATAGGATAACTGGTCGTTAATCAACATCTTGAAAATCAATTGACATTGTGGAGGTAATTTGTTTATTGCTTCTTGCAAATTTTCTCGGAACTCAGCCATTTCCAAGGGAGACAACAGATTTGAGTCTATATCTGGGATGTCAATTTCAAAACAATTTGTATCCGAATGAATTCGGATGGCATTTTTGCGAATCAAATCAATTGACTGATTTTTGGAACAAGTGTAAAGGTACGATTGAATATTGCGAATATTTTCAAGCTCTTTCCTTTTGAACCATATCGAAACAAAAACGTCTGAAATAACTTCTTCGCAAGATTCCTTTTCTTTCAGATATGAAAAAACAAAATCACATAATTTGGGGTAGTATAAGCTATGGAGGGTCTGAAACGCATTCAGATCATCATTTTCATGAATTCGCCGCCATAAATTCTGACTATCAATTTTGGTCATGTATCTTTCTTTTTCAAATTGAAATGTAAAAGTACTGATTTCTTGTTAGAACTCAAAATTGACCCCCAAATTTAGAGACATAATTCCATAATTAGTACCAACATTGCTTGGGGTTATATTTGAATCGGCACCAGATGAACCCGACGACACCTCAGGATCTCCATTTTTAAACTTGCTTATTGTCAATACATTTTGTGCTTGGAAAAATAATCGTATAGATTGAGTTTTCATAAATTTATTTACACCTGATGGCATGTTATATCTAAGGTCGATATTGCGCAATCGCAAGTACGACCCATCTACTAAATACCTTGAGTTTTCTCGTCCCGCCATTTGTGAATTATAGAGTAAGGGTATTTTAGAATTTGGATTCTCAGGCGACCAATGATTTTTCAACTCAGCGTATTTATTGCTAATATCGTACGTTGAGATATAACTATTTTTCCTTAAACCACTATCGTACAGCCAGTTTCCATATTGAAAATAGATCAAAAATGACAATTCGAAATTGTTGAAATTAAATGTATTGGTAATACCGCCATAAAATGTTGGATAAGGTGATTTGTTTTTAATCAACACTCTGTTTTGATTGTATGTGGCAAAATTCATTAGTTCAGCATCTAACACATTTCCTGTTAATGTTCTTTCGTTTTCGGGACCGGTTGCCTCATAAATCTGTTCATGTCCAGTGATAGGGTCAACTCCAGCCCATAATGACAAATAATAGAGGGATAAAGGTTGGCCTTCAACGACGCGATTTACACCTTTTTCGATGTAATTTTGTTGGGTTGAGAGTTGAATAACTCTTGAGCTAAAATTAGATATATTGAAATCAGTAGTCCAAGTAAACTTACCTTGAATATTTTTAGTTGAAATATTAAAATCAATTCCCGAATTATTTAAAACTCCTGTATTCAAGGTTACTTCTGTTGCAAAATAGCCTTGAAAAGAACCAATGTTGTAGTTTATCAATAAATCGTTGCATCTTTTCGAAAACCAATCGGCAGAAATAACGATTCTATTATCAAAAGCATACATGTTTAAACCTGCATTAATTTGTGTTTGCTTTTCCCATGTTACCGTTGGGTTTCCTATATTGTTAAAAACAAATCCAGGACTTCCGGCATATTCAGCCCAATTGTAGGCAGTTGACTGAGCGGGGAAATTGCCCATCTCTGCATTTCCTACCGAACCATAATTTATACGAACTTTAAGGTAATCTAATTTGGGTATTTTTTTAAAAAAAGCCTCATCGCTCATCACCCAACTCACCCCAATTCCAGGGAAATAACCCCATCGGTTTGTTGGATTAAACCTTGATGTTGCATCGGTGCGCGCATTAATTTCGGCAAAATACTTATCTTTTAAAGAATATTGCCATCTGGTAAAAAAAGAAACAAAGCGGTAACCATCCATGCCTGCCGACTGTTGCGTATATACTTTTTGTGTGTTTGCGTTTGTTAATTGAAAATGTGTTGTGGGCAAACCCTCGTATCGAGCCACATTAAAGTCGCTATTATAGGATTGGATATTATTTCCCAACATGACTTTAACTTTGTGTTTTTCAGAAAGAACAGTGTTGTAAGTTAATAATGTATTTCCATTTAAGCCCCAATTTAAGGTTCTCACATACATTATCAAACCACTTTTGGTAGGGTCAATGGCTTCATCTTCTCTGTAATAATCTTTTGATTGAAAATTTCGAGCTCGGCGAGTACCAATGTTAATAGACCAATCCGAATGCAAATTTAGGTTTTTTCGAATTTTGAGATCTACATAAGTTGTCAAAACTTCGTTCAAATCCACATTGTCGTTCCAAGTTTCTTGTATTTGATAAAGTGGATTCGAACCTTTTCTATCATTACTGTTTCTCGAATCGAACAACACTCCTGAATTGTCAGGAGCATAAATTGGGAGTAAGGACGAACGGCTAAATGCTGATAGGAAAGGTGTATAGTTTGAGTTTTTACTAAAATTTCCTACCGATTTAGAATTTATGCCCCATGTGAGCCAAGGGGTAAGAAGGTATTCGTTTTTTAGCATGAGGGTTACTCTGTCGGATGATTTTCCGATAATAAAATCCTTGTTGTTGAGATATGAAAAGCTTGCCAAATACTTGCTTTGCGACTGCCCACCTTGCAATGAGAATCGAAAATTTTGATAGAAATTGGGTTGTGCAATTTCATCAACCCAATTTACACCTTTCGGAATATTTGCTAAGTAAGCGTTAAGCCAGTTTCTATCATATCCTCTAAAGCCAGAATAATCGGGAGAAAATGGAAAGTATTTTAATGCATTTGACTCAGGTAAAATTTTTCGCTCGGGATATTTATTGTAGTAGGCATTGTCGAGAATATTTAATAAATTAACTCCGTATAATTGCTCTGGTGTATTAATAACGAATTTAATACCAGCTGTTGATTCAAAAATAAGTTTATTGGGAGTGTTGAATTTTCCAGTTTTGGTAGTTACCAAAACAACGCCATTTGCTGCGCGTGATCCATAAATAGCAGCAGAAGCAGCATCTTTTAAAACTTCAATCGATTCTATATCATCTGGATTTAAGTCTTTTAGCTGAAGCGACTGAGGCACACCATCGATAACAATAAATGGCTCTGACGATGAGTTAATTGATGAAATACCACGAACCCTAATTCGATCATTGTTTGCATAAACCCCTGATGCCTGGCCTTGAAAACTTGAAGTTATATCACCACCAATCGACTTTGAAAAGATATTGGATTTCATTTTTATAACCGACCCCGTTAATTCTTTTGTGTTGTTAAGACCGTAACCTACTACAATTAACTCATCGAGTAAAACATTTCGCATTTTTAACGTTACATTTAATCGAGTGCTTGCAGCCTTAATCTCCTGATTTGTAAACCCTAATGCATGGAATATCAGCGTGCTGTCGGTCAGACTCTTCTTTATGTTGAAAAATCCATTATTGTCGGTAACTGCCAACAGCAAACCATCCGATGAGTAAACCGACACGTTTGATATCGTATTAAGATTAACATCAGATACAAGTCCTTCGACATGCAAATCGTTTTTTAATGAAGATGATGAGGCGGGTTTATGTGTTAGAAATACATAATAATCAACTATTTTATAATTTATGTTCATATTATTAAACAGTTTATTGAGCGCTTCATTTAAACTTACATTCACACAATCAACTGAAAGCAACTTGCTATCGCTAATTGAATCATTGTTGTAAATAAAAACGTGTTTTGATTGTTTTTCGATGGTCGATAAAATTGTTTTTAATGGTACCCTCTGAAAATTTAGCGTAACTGTAGGCTCTTTGGCCAACAGAGAGTTGACCAACAGAAACAATAACGTAACTAAAAACGCTAAACGCTTATCAATAATATGTTTATAAAGTAATTTCAATAGAATATTAATTTTGCTATTTGCTCTTTGCTCTTTGTTCTTTAATCTTTTAATGCTGGATTAAACAGATATTCATTTTGAGGTATTGGTGAATAAAAACGATCCGAATTCCAAGGCAACTCGGTATCAGTTATTAAATCTAATCTATTCCCCAACGGTATTTTGCCCGATTTGAATGGTTCAGGTAAGTACCTTGCATATTCGGAGCCAGCCAGCGATGCTAATCTGAAATTATCCCATCTTCTCACATTTTCGAAACAAAATTCTCTTCTTCGTTCATCGATAATACTTTTATACAATGCTTCATTATTGATGCTGTTAGATAATTCTATTAAGCCAGCTCTTTTTCGTATCAGGTTTAATTCAGCAATAGCGTAAGTAAAATTGCTTTTGTGAAAATAAATTTCGGCACGCATTAAATGGAACTCAGCAGAGCGGAACCAAGGTGTATTTGAAGTTGGGTATGCGGCTTTTAAGGTTGTCCATTGCCCTGCCGGAAATTCTTTTCCTATATTATTTGTAATGTATATTAATTGTTTGAAACGAATATCTTTAGCTGTATCGCCTTGAATAAAGATGTCTCGGAGAGATTTATCAACTACAATTCTGAATTTCGATTGGGTGAGATCACCATTTTGAAGATTTTTAAACGCTGTCCATTGAAAGCTTCCCCAGCGTGACGCCATAGTCGGTTGAAATGCACTACTGCCATGAAGTGCCATTATTACTTCATTTCCAGTTCCTGATTGATAGTTTACTTTATCAATTGTTTGAAAAATTTTACTGTAAGCAGATCCTTGTGCTAAAGGATATTTTGTTGAAATTCCAATTTGATTTCCTAATAACTGATTGACATAGACTATTGCAGAGTCAAAATTATTTTCTTGAAAAAACACTTTGGCTAACATCGCAATTGCAACATCTTTTTTGCAACGATATTGATATGCTACGGGATGTATTGATTTGTCGAACTGAGATGGTAATAGATGAATTGCCGACCTCAGATCCTCTTCTAAATACCGATAAACTTGAGCAACGGTTTTTCTTGGTTCGCTAGTCTCGTTGATACTCAATACTGGTCTTTTGCGATAAAGTGTTGATAAAGAGTCTAATGTGGTGACATGGAACTGACGACCAACATAGAAGTTGTTGTAAAATTCAACTGTTGCTCGCATTAAATAGGCTTCACCCATTAATCGTTGAGCATTGAGCGTGTCAGCCGAGTTTTTTATAGTTGGTAAATGCTGATTTATTGATTGAATTACAAGATTTGAATTGTTGTTAACAAAAGAACCCCATTGCAAATATCCACCAGCTTGGTAGTCATCTATATTCGATTGGTATTTAAATACGTAATTATAAGCATTTAGTATTGTAAAATCTGGTTGAATCAACGAATTAAGTGTTGGTGCTGAATTATCAGAACCCAACACATCTGTTAAAACCAAATTTCCATAATAAGTGTTTGAAGCAAATGCACCATAAGCTCCATTTATACATACATCAATATCCTTTAAATCATAAAAAAGGGTGGCTATTTCTTGTGTATTCTCATTTCTTATGGTTGACAAAAAATCCTCGCACGAGCTTAAGAATATTAAAGTTATGCCAATAATTATTGGTTTAATTAGTTTAGAGGGTTTAATGGTCATGATTTTGTACGCTTTCTGCAATTGATATAGTGGTAAAAGGTGTGCAAATATAAATAATAAATTCA
>JBBQMQ010000304.1:0-5629 GCA_038329115.1 Bacteroidales bacterium | reverse complement strand
CTATAGATTTTTCATGTATTTCATGTAGCTATTTATCGCTGAGGAATCCTTGTGCATGTGGCTAAATTGCATTAAATCCGGTACCGTTTTCTTTTGCCAGTGGCAAAACCTGGTCTTCGATATGACGGTCGAAAATGTTGAACCTGTCCTGATTAATGAAACAGGGAGTTCCATTCTCGTTTAAAATCCGATAGGCTTCGCGTGCTTTTTCCAATGGATATTTTGAAATTCCTACATACAAAGCTTTTCCCTGCTTCACCATATCCGACAACGCTCCCATGGTTTCTTCAATTGGTGTTTCAGAGTCATATCGATGAGAATAGAAAATATCCACATAATCTAATTTCATTCGTTTCAGACTTTGGTCGAGACTTGCAATCAGATATTTACGTGAGCCTCCATCGCCATACGGACCCTGCCACATTTCGTGTCCGGCTTTTGTGCTGATAATCATCTCGTCGCGATATGATGAAAACTGATCTTTCAGAATTTTTCCAAAGTTTTTTTCGGCACTTCCGGCAGGTGTTCCGTAATTGTTTGCCAAGTCGAAGTGTGTAATGCCATGATCAAAAGCAAAATGAATCATTTTTTCTGCTTCGTGAGCATCATCTACATCACCAAAATTATGCCAGAGACCAAGTGAAATGAGTGGAAGTTTTAATCCACTTTTGCCACATCGGCGATAACCAACTGAATTAGAATAACGATCTGGACTGGGTTTGTATTTATCTGAAGACGACATATTTATTTTTGTTTAAAAAACAATTTTGCAGCTGAAAGCGTACAAAAACGTTTTTAGGTTGAATTATTTGATTTAAAAACTTCTTAAAGTTATTCAAATGTTCTAATTTAAAACTTTACTGACGGAGCAACCTGATTTCCTTTTTCGGCTTCAAAATAAGGCTTTTGCTTAAATCCAAACATGTTAGCAATCAAAGCCCGTGGAAAACGTTGAATTGGAATATTGTATTCTTTGGCTAAATCATTGAATCGGGTACGTTCCACGGCAATGCGGTTTTCAGTTCCTTCCAATTGCGATTGTAACTCAAGGAAATTCTGATTTGCTTTCAAATCGGGATAATTTTCGGTAATCATCAATAATTTACCTAAAGCCGAACTAACCTGACCTTGCGCTGCCTGAAATTCCTGTAGTTTTTCCGGGGTTAAGTTTTTCGGATCAATTGTAACCTGAGTTGCTTTGGCACGAGCCGCCACAACACCTTCTAAGGTTGAACTTTCGTGTGTTGCATAACCTTTCACTGTTGAAACTAAATTTGGAATTAAATCGGCCCGGCGTTGGTATTGACTTTCAACATTGGCCCATTGGCTGTTCACGTTTTCTTGTAGCGTAATAATCTTGTTATAAGATGAAATTCCCCAGAAAATTCCCAGAATTATAAGCCCCAAAACTGACAATAAGATAATTTGATTCTTTTTCATTTGAATAAATTTTTATTAATTGTTGATTTATAGATATTTACTTTAAAACTTTTATTACCAGCCGCCTGAAGCCCCACCTCCGCCGGACATTCCGCCGCCAAAGCTTCCGCCACCGCCACCGCCGCCACCAAAACCTCCACTTCCACTGAAAAATCCCCCAGCAACTGCACCTCCTACAATTGCACCACTGGTTCGTGTTAAGCGTGGAATGTTGTCATTATGGTTTTCTTCGTAGCCGCAAAATTTACAATGATAAACAGCTCGTTCTGTTCCTGAACTTATATAAGTAGGAGCAACCATGGTTCTTTTTTCCTTGAGAATAAATGCTTTGGTTCCACATTTCGGACAATCGGAATAGACACTTGGTTTGTCGAGCGTAAAAACGGCTTCGTTGGCACATTTATCACACACAAAAACGTCGTAATCAATGGCATGCAACTTTTCTTCAAATTGTTGAGCCAGCTTTAAATGTGCATCTTCTTGTTTTTCAGTTAGAATGTGCATTTTTCCATCACACACGTTGCACGGAATTGGTTCGCGCCGAATCTTCCGCATCAGCAATCTGGCGTAAATATTTGCAGGAATGGTAGTTAATGGAATTGGCAAAAGCAACAAAATAAAAATGGCTTTTGAGAATAAAAGTATCGCCACAAATCCTAAAACGGGCAAGGCAAGCGAAATTAAGCTGATAATTCCGGACTTTTCGCTTTTCAATGCTTTGTAGCGACCAAGATTGGAAGTTATTTTTGAATTCTTGCGAATTTTTTGTGCAGAGTTAGCTACCCATACTAAGCTGAAAATGATTAGAATTAAATAAACAGCCAGAGCCATTGGTAAAATTTGGTCCCAGGCGACAACATCATTTGTAATTTTTTCTGCTACAGGTTCTTTTTTGATAATTGAACCAATACGTTGTATGCCAGCCAATAAACCGGCATCGTAGTTTCCGTTTCTGAATTCAGGAATCATTTGATTGGTAATTACCCGTTTGCAAAGTGCATCCGTAACACTGCCTTCCAGACCTTTTCCAACTTCAATTTTTACTTTTCGGATATCAAGAACAAATAAAATAAGGATTCCGTTATCTTGTTTTTTATTTCCAATTCCTCCCCATGCAATGAAAAGTTCATTGGCAAACATGTTGTAATCGGCCTGACCGATAGAATTTATGGCTGCAATGGCAATTTCAGCGCCGGTTTGGGCTTTCAGCGAATCGATATAAACATTCATTTGCTGAACATATTCCGGTTTCAAAATCCCATCCGGATTACTTACAAATGCATGAGCATCGGTCAAAATCGGATTTGGAACTGTGTTGACGGTATATTCCACACCAAAAGTAGAAACCGCAAACGAACAAAGAATGAAGAAAAGAAATAACTTTTTCATGATAATATTCTGTTAGAAATCGGATAAATAGTCATTTCAGTTTAATTAAATGAATCGACCAAATCCACTTCAAAAATAAGCGTGGAATGAGGTGGAATTTTCGGATTCGTAGAAATTGTGTCGTAACCCAATTTCGCTGGGATGTATAACAAATAAGTTCCGCCACCGTTCATTTTTGTTACGCCTTCTTTCCAACCTGCAACTACACCCGATAAACTGAATATAGCATTTGTTCCTGAGTCAAATGTAGAACCATCAATCAAATTGCCTTTGTAATTAACTTTTATATAGCTGTTTGCATTCGGTTTACGATTATAAGGCCAGCCCTGATAAATTACTTTGTAACAAAGACCAGTGCTTGTTACATGAAAAGTGCTGTCGTTTTTGTTGTCAATTTTCAACTTTGCCATATACTGATCGTTTTTAAGTTGCCAGTCGGCCCATTCATTTTCCTGACAGGCAGGCAAAATAATTGATATAAGCAATGTCAGAAGAAAGAGAAATGCAGGTCGTTTCATTTTAGTTGTTATTATAGTATTGTTTTATATTTTCTAAAAATCAATATTAAGTAATGGGACAAATATATGTCGTATTTTGAACGCAAAGTTGCAAAGACAGAAAGGCACAAAGTTTTTCTACCGATACTCGGTATGTTCCATTAGCGTCATAGCGACTTAGCGTCGTCGCGTTCAAAAATTTATTCTATCAAATTTAAGACATTTAATTATTCCTACTTATTTAAATCTTTTTCCTGTAAAGTTGTGAAAAAGACTTATCTGAAAATTTCGGCATAGATCGTTTTGGTCCCCAGCCGACAAAATTAAACGGATATGTTCCGATATTTTTAAGAACGCCCGGGAAAAAATCAAATCCTATCCGTTTTGAACTTATCAACCGAAATCCTTTCATAAGGACTTTTTCTGCTGCCGGACGAAGATTTTGTTCAACGGTTTTTCGTCGGTTAGCCAATAAAATATCTGTAAGTGGAATTTTTACCGGACAAACTTCCACACATTTACCGCAAAGCGTAGACGCAAAACTGAGATGCGAAAAATCTTTGAATCCACGCAAAAAAGGTGTCAAAACAGAGCCAATCGGACCGCTGTAAGTCGTATCGTACGTGTAACCACCAATGGTTTTATAAACAGGGCAAGCGTTCAAACAAGCACCACACCGAATACAAGCCAGTGATTCATAAGCTTCGTTATCGGCATAAACGTTTGTTCGTCCGTTGTCGAGCAAAATGACGATCATTTTTTCAGGTCCATCCACTTCATTTTCTTGACGCGGTCCGGTAAAAATGGTATTGTAAGCTGTAATTTGCTGACCGGTTCCATGTGATGCCAATAAAGGATAAAACAGTCCGAGTTGCTTCATTTCGGGAATAATTTTTTCAATTCCGGCAATGACAATATGAAGTTTTGGAAAAGCTGTTGACATCAATCCGTTTCCTTCGTTTTCGGTAACTGAAATTCCTCCAATATCGGCAATTAAAAAGTTTGCACCAGTAACGCCAACTTCGGCCTGAGTATATTTTTTCCGAAGTACCTGACGAACATATTCCGTCATTTCTTCGGGTGTACTATCAATTGGAGTTCCAAATTTTTCATTAAAAAGCTTTGCAATATCACCTTTCGATTTATGCATAGCCGGTGTTACAATGTGATAGGGTTTTTCACCGGCAACCTGTACGATAAATTCACCCAAATCTGTCTCAAGCGATTCGCAACCAAGATGTTCTGCCGTTTCGTTCAGTTCAATTTCTTCTGTGGTCATCGATTTACTTTTGACCAACAATTTCACATTGTTTTCTTTCAGAATTTTTTCAATAAACGAAGTTGCTTCAGCTGAATCATTTGCCCAAAGAACCTGAACCCCTCGTGAAGAAATTTTCGCTTCGAACTCAAGTAAATAATTGCTCCAGTTTTTTAAAACCTCACGTTTAATAGCTGCTGCCTGACTCTTTGCTGCTTCTACATTGTTGTAACGTGCCATTCCTTTACTCACCGCTGCATCGTAGCGCGAAATATTGAATTTAATTGTATTCCGGTGTTTTACATCGAAAGCAATTGCTTCAGCATCGTGAGAGAATTTATGGGCTTGTGACATTATATTTTATTCAGAAAATATTAAAATATATTTTTAAAACAAATTTACGTACAGACTCCAAAGCACCCTTTAGGGGGTTGGGGGTCTTATTTTTCAAATACAAAGGTAAAAGTTCCGATACGGTTTCCATCGGCAAAAAAATCAGCCCGATAAGTTCCTTTTGGTAAAATTTCGCCTACTTTCCAGTAAAGTGCGTCGCTGAAAGCGTCTCCTGTATATTCAATCTTTTTGGAGGCCGAATAAGCAATATTTTTATTCTCAAATGGAAAAACGTTGTTTGGATTTTTAGTCAACACATCGTCGTCGGGTCTGGTAATTCTCAGATAGATTGTTTTTTCACCGGTTTGAGCGGTTATGTTTTTTCCTATCGTATAATTGAATTGAAGATTTGCGGTTTGAGTAAACCAGCTTGTTTTTTTGTTTTTGCTGTTTAATGGAAACATACTAAAATTAGTAACTTCAAGCATAGAAGCACGTGTAACAACCTCATTCAGAGTTTCTTTTTCTTTCGACAATAGCTGAACTGTTTGAGTTGCAGCCTGATATTTTTTGTGAACTTCCACGTTTTCAGTTTTCAAAACCCGGTTCTGAGTGTTTAGCGAATCAATTTTATTCACATATTGAATCATAACTTTGCGCACGGTTGCCAGTTCGGCTTTCAGCTGGGTAATCCTCCGGGCGTTAGTCGATT
>JBBQMQ010000303.1:0-5637 GCA_038329115.1 Bacteroidales bacterium | reverse complement strand
TCCAAAAGCAAGTAACAGTCCGAATACAGCTCCCGATGCACCTACTGTTATCGGCAAATTCAGAAACATGGTTTTTAATTCAATAAGTGCCGGTGCATTAAATGCCGATAAATCAGAAAGTCTGAAATAATGATTCAACATTTCCTGATAGGGCAACAGAATCTGACCGGAATTTGCTGAAATTGCCTCGTTAATTGCAGTAAACACACCATGATATTCAACGGTCCAGAATAACTGCTGAACCAAGCCGGCACCGATACCTGTAATCAAATAATAAAACAAAAAACGTTTTGTGCCCCACAATTGTTCCAGTACACCACCAAACATGTAAAGAGCAAACATATTGAAGAAAATATGACCCAAACCGCCATGCATAAACATATAGGTAATCAATTGAGCCGGATTAAATTTAGAGGATGCCCAGTAATGCAATCCCAAAATGTCAGTTAAATCAATATCTAATCCCCAACGGCTAAAGAAAGCCGGAGATACAGCAGTTGCCAGCCATAAAACGATATTTATGGCAATTAGATTTTTGACTACCGGAGGAATTGACGATAAAAATGAAGGCCTATAATTGTTCATTGTCGAATGTTGTGAAAATTGAATCTAAGTAAAATAAAAATTTGCAAAATGTACAATTAAAAATTATCCTAAACAAACAGAAATTAATTTTTATACAGAAAATGTGTATGAATAATCTTTGAAACTCCCTAACTCGCTGCATTATGCATTACAAAAGTAATGAAAATAACCCCAGAAACATGTTTTCTAACATAATTTTGAAAAAAATGTAAAATAAACTGATTTTTTTTTAATCAAATGCTTGTATATCATTAGCAATCCGTTACATTTGTAAAATCAAAAAAATCCTTATTTATTGTTTCTAATAAAAAATCAAAATTTTATGAACAAAGCAGAATTAATCAATGCCATCGCTGCCGAAGCAGGTATTAGCAAAGTAGATGCAAAAAAAGCACTTGACGCTGTTGTTAAAAGCGTATCTGATGCATTAGTGTCGGGCGAAAAAGTTAGTTTAGTTGGTTTCGGTACATTCTCTGTAGCAGAGCGCTCTGCTCGTCCGGGAATCAACCCAGCAACAAAACAACCAATTCAAATTGCAGCTAAAAAAGTTGCTAAATTCAAAGCCGGAGCTGAATTATCAGCCGCAGTAAACTAAGATTTGGCATATTGTAATAAAAAAGAAGAAACAAAATTTTATGTTTCTTCTTTTTTTTTGCTTTAAAAATGGATTTTTTGCTTTAAACCAGAAATTAGTAACAAATTGAATTTGCTAAATTATCAGCAATTTCTTTTCCTTTAAATTCTTCAACCAACCTAAGTGCAAATGGAATAGCTACACCGGCACCTTTTGCTGTAAATATGTTGCCCGATTTTACAATTTTTTGTTCGGATACTATTGCCCCGTTTAAATACTGTTCAAAACCGGGAAAACAAATCGCTTCTTTTCCTTCCAATAACCCCATCTTTCCTAAAATTGATGGTGCCGCACATATTGCAGCTAAAGGTTTATCAGATTCAACCTGATTTCTGATTAACGTTTTAAGTTTATCATTTTCATCCAGATTTTTCGTGCCCGGCATTCCGCCCGGCAAGTATAATAAAACGTTTCTGGTGAAATCCAAATTTGAAAACAGGCTATCTGCGATAACCGGAATTCCGTGTGCACCACGAACTTCCTTTTCTTCTGAAATGGAAACAGTAATAACTTCCATACCGGCTCGTCTGAAGATGTCAATCGGTGCAATGGCTTCAATTTCTTCGAAACCATTTGCAAGAAATACAAATACTTTCATATCGTTTATTTTAATTTGAAATTGTATGTAATTGAACCAGCTGCTGATCCGCTTCCACCAGAAAAATGAGTGCGATTTGCAGCTGCAATGGCAGCATTGCGGGTTTGAGAATCTGAAATGGTTGTAGGCGAGCCAATTGATGCGCTGATAACACGACCATTTTCGTCTACACGAATATTAACTGTCACTTTACCTTCTACGTCTTTATCATAACTTGGAGACGCCAGATTTCCAGAAAGTGAACGTCCATTCAATGACCATGAATTGCCTCCTAAATTTCCGTGTCCTGCCGGATTGCCTTGAATACCAGCTTCTGCACCATTTCCGCTTCCACTTCCGGTTCCGTTGCCACTACCTTTACCATTTCCGCTTCCACTGTTCATTGAACCATTTGAAAACAGACCATTAACTGTTGCACCTGCTTTATTAATAGCATCCTGTTGTTTGCGCTGTTGCTGAGCTAAACGATTTTCGGTATCAATTCGCTGTTGGTCAATTAATTGTTTTTGTTTCCGGTCTTGTTCTTTTTGTTTTTTCTCTGCCATAGAAATAGCATTTGAATTATCATTCTGCGTAATTAATTGCTCTTTTGCTGCAGGTGTAGAAGTTGGTTTCTGTTGTTTCGAAGGTGCCAGAATCTCGGCTTCAGGAGCGGCAAGTGGTTCGGCAGAAGATCCCATTCCTCCTGCATTTTCATTATCTCCAAAACTCACCATTAAACCTTCTTCTTCAATAGGTTGTGTTATTGTATATGGCATAATATACAGCCACATAATCAGAAATAAGGAAATACAGGACAAAGCTGAACCCAGCAAACCATATAAATTTGATTTTTTCAAGTTCGTTCTATTTTCTTGATTGATTGAATATGTCATCTTTGAAATTTATTTTATCAATTTCTTTAACTACAAAGTATCAAATTTCGTACCGCTTTTACTCTAACTGCTTTTTATACCGCTTTATTGTGTCTTCAAGTCCAAAATAAAGAGCATCTGCTATTAATGCGTGGCCGATTGAAACTTCATCCAACCAAGGAATCAAAGAATGGAGGTAAGCCAGATTTTCAAGACTTAAATCGTGCCCGGCATTTAATCCCAAACCAAGTTTTCTAGCCAGTTTGGCGGCTTCAACAAAAGGTTCAGCAGCTTTTTCCTTGTTTTTTGGATAATCAGTGGCGTAAGGCTCAGTGTAAAGTTCAATACGGTCTGTTCCGGTTTTGGCCGCAAATTCAATGTTTTGTAAATTAGTATCTACAAAAATGGAAACCCGAATTCCAACACTTTGAAAATCTGCAACAACTTCTTTTAAAAAGTCTAGGTTTTTGACGGTATCCCAACCTGAATTAGAAGTAATTGCTTCCGGTGGATCAGGTACTAAAGTCACTTGCTGCGGTTTTACCGATTTTACCAATTTTATAAAATCCGACGATGGGTAACCTTCAATGTTGAATTCTGTTTTTAGAATCGGTTTCAAATCCCAGACATCCTGATGCCGGATATGACGCTCATCGGGACGCGGATGAACTGTAATTCCTTGTGCCCCAAATCGTTCACAATCCAACGCAACTTGACAGACATTCGGAACATCTCCACCACGAGCATTTCGTATGGTGGCTATTTTGTTGATATTTACGCTTAATTTTGTCATTTCTCTATTCCTGTAACTGCTAATATTTGCAGGTTTCATTTACATTTAGTTCCTTTGCAATGTAATTATATTTTGCACAAAAATAATTAAAAAAAGCGTAAGCCGGTAAGTAGTTACTTAACTTTCAATTATTTTTAAACTTTGAAGTAGAATTGAGTTAAACTTTTAAGTTTAATTTACCGAAAATACTTAAATTGAAAACTTTATGAAGGTAGCCGTTTTTGGAAATATCTATCGAAGCGTATTACTGTCGCATATTGAACTTTTGTTTGATTATTTCAATGATAAAGATGTGACATTAATGCTTGATAATGAGTTGTTTGAATTTGTTTGCGAACATGCAAATTGCAATATGGAGCATACTGAAATCATTCAGAATGATGATTTTCAGGCAGATTTAGCGTTAAGCATTGGTGGTGATGGAACTTTTTTGAATACTGCTGCCAGAATTGGTCGGAAAGGAATTCCTATTTTGGGAATAAATACAGGGCGATTAGGCTTTTTAGCCGATGTGGCGAATGATGAAATTCTTCCTGCATTGAATGCAATTATGGCTTTTAAATTCATTGTAGAAGAAAGAACTTTACTTTATGTTGAAACTTCGGATGGAACATCATTTGATTATCCGTTTGCCTTGAATGAAGTTTCTATTTTAAAGCAGGATAGTTCCTCGATGATGAGTATAAATGCAAGTGTAAATGGGCAAATGGTTCACACGTACCATGCCGATGGTTTAATTTTATCAACTCCGACCGGCTCGACGGCTTACTCGATGAGCGTTGGTGGTCCGATTGCAATTCCACAAACGCAGAATTTTATTTTATCCCCAATAGCTTCACATAGTTTAAATGTCAGACCACTGATTATACCTGATTCGTGGACAATTGATCTTGAGGTTCACAGTCGAAGTTCAAATTATTTGATTGCGATTGATGGACGATCCAGAGTATTGGATCAAAATGTGAAGCTGAGAATTGTAAAAGCCGATTATACCATAAAAACCATTAAACAGTTGAATCACACGTTTTTTGATACACTGAAAAACAAACTGTTATGGGGCGTGGATAAAAGAAATTAATAATACCCCATTTAAATACCCCAAGGTGGACTTCCTTTGTTTGTATTTTTATTTAAAATGGAAAATATGTTAAACAGAAATAATGTTGAAGTTAATGACAATCTATTGCCTTTGACTCCCCCTTTGGGGGTTGGGGGGCTTCGAATAGTTTTCATGGGTACACCGGATTTTGCGGTGGAAAGTCTTAAAATATTAGTTGAAAATAATTATAATATTGTCGGCGTAATCACCATGCCCGACAAACCTGCTGGTCGTGGACATAAAGTACAGTTTTCGCCAGTAAAGCAATATGCACTTGACCAGAATTTACACCTTTTGCAACCAGAAAAACTGAAAGATGAGGCATTTCTTGAAGAGCTTAAAAATCTGCAAGCAGATTTGCAAATTGTAGTGGCATTCCGTATGTTGCCGGAAGTGGTTTGGAATATGCCAAAATACGGAACTTTTAATTTACATGCTTCATTATTACCACAATATCGCGGTGCTGCACCCATAAACTGGGCAATTATCAATGGAGAAAAGGAAACCGGTGCAACTACTTTTTTCCTGACTCATGAAATTGATACCGGAAAAATTATCTTGCAGGAAAAACTTTCAATCTCAGAAACCGATAATGCCGGAACTGTTCACGACAGACTTATGGAAATGGGCCTATGGCTGTGATAGTCTCGTCCTGACCAAAACTGATCAGAAAGCTTTGGATGAAGAAGGAGCGGAACTTGATGTATGGATTTTGTCGTTTGAAGCAACAGCCCAATAATGCGAGGTGTTATTATGCAGTATTTAAAAACTTACATTCAAAAAATCATAGATCGTGGAAATGTAAAACTTGCCGAGTCGATTTCTAAAACTGCTGAAGAAGTTGGAAGCCAACATATCCGCAATTTTTCGTTTACGAGCCACGAAATTGGTCTCTTATTTGGCAATGTGCAGTCTGGCAAGACAGGCCAGATGTTCGGCATTATATGTAAAGCTGTAGACTTGGGTTTTCCTGCATTTGTTTTGCTTACTACCGATAATGTTGTATTGCAACAACAAACATTGGAACGGGCAAAATCGGATTTGGAAGGCTTTTGTATCTGCGGAGAAAATGAT
>JBBQMQ010000302.1:0-5644 GCA_038329115.1 Bacteroidales bacterium | reverse complement strand
TTTTCCTGTTGCTGTGGCAATCTGGTCTTCGGCAGCAATGCTCATATCGTGGTCGATGCACAACCACAACCCAAGTTTAAAGCCCATGCCATGCAACTTCGAGATAAAAAGTGTTTTGTTTTCGTATTTCTTCGGATTACCTGCTTCCCAAAATGGTTCGGCTGGAAAATTTTTCAAATCCCAATTCTTTGAAGTTGAAAAATCGTAATTTTTTGCCATCCATTGTGGTTCAATCCAGAAGATATCGCAGGGAATTTTTTCATCTCTGAATCGCACTGCATCGTTCATGATATCCATGATATTTTCGACGGTATTGCCGCCAAAAGCCAGGCCATAAGCCCATTTTGGCAATACGTAAGGTTTTCCGGTGATGGTAATAAACGATTTAATTACCTCATTCATCGAGTTTCCCAACATCAGGTAAAAATCCATGTCCCCTTCAGTGTTGTAAACGAAAAGCTTGTCCTTCTGAAAACGACCTACGTCAAAGTAATTTTTTGATGTCGTATTGTTGAATACTCCCCAACCGGCAGAACACATCAAAAATGGCATTGGTATTTCGGTCTTCTGGTAAGTTGCCCACATTCTTAAAGCTTCGCCCCGATGCTGAATATTCTTCCGGCTTGTTGAACCGCCACCATAGAACCGTTCATCATTTTTCAGAGAGAATTCGAGCAGGCTGTTCTTTGAAAAATCACCAACTTCGGTATTTGCCTTTTTCTCTCCGGTATAATTGGCATCGCCGACAATTCCTCCGCCCGATTTGGATGGCCCGAAATAGGCATTCAACGATTTTCCTAATTCAGGACCCGCCCCGGAACCAACATTAGACGGAGCAATTCGTTCGATAATTGTTTTTCCGCTTGCATCCTGAACAGAAATTACTCCGGCATTTTTATCAATAACAAGCTGGTAATTTGCAGTTTGAATGATTTCATTCCCCTTTACTGTTTTCATTTTCGCTTCGATGGGAGTCCAGTCGGTTTTCAGGATTCCGTATCGTTCCATCAAACCTGGCACGAATTCGCCTTTCGATTGGATACGCACCCTGAAAATGCCTTCAGAACAGACATGAATTTGCATGTATTTCCCATCTTTCAGACTGATGTCAAATTTTTGTGCACCTGTTTGTGCCTGCAGCGTTGAAGTAGCAAGCAAAAAGGCGAATAACAAAAGCAAGATTTTAATGGATTGTGTAAAGTAGTTCATTTTCTTTATTTAAAATTCCATCACAATTCCGGTGTGCATGGTAAACGTGGGAACCTTGATTTTTAGCACATTTCCACTATTGCTGAAACTTAATTTCTTGCCACCAGGAATCTGATAAACATGTTTCACTTTTTCCGGAACATTCACTTCGATTTCTACACCCGAAATTGGCACAAAATCTTCAATAACCTGAACATCACCTCGCTGCAATGCCGGTGCATACAATAAATGAGCTACATACCTGTTTTCATTTTCCTGTTTCAGAAAACTTACCCGACCGCAACTTTGCAGATTTTTAACTTTCAGATTTGGAGACTGATACAACATATCGATCGCATTACTGACCATTTGCCGATGAAGCCTGACGGCGCTGCTGTAATACATCTGATCGAGTTTGTGGGCAAAGAATATCACGTTCCCATTTTTTACCACTGCCGGATATGTTGAATCTTCCAGTTTATAGGGAGTTGCCCGATGTCCGGAATATTTTTCCCAGGTGCGGTTAAAATAGGGTTCGCGGATGGCGGCCAAAGTTGTGGCAGATGTGGATTTGATTAGTAAAGCTGGTTCGTAATTCAGAAAAGGAGTACTCACAACATCTTTACCCAATTCAGGTTTAACAACCGTAAAATCGAAGTTAAATGCTGAAGTTCCCAAATAATCGACTCCCATATCAAGTGCAAATTTCTTACCGCTTTGATCCATTGCGCCTTCACCAAATACAATTAGTTTACCGCCACGTTTCACCCATTCGTTAATTTTCTGCGCCTGATTGTCGCTCAAACATTGCTGACTAGGAATGATTAGCAATTCAAGCTGATCAAGATTTTTTTCATTGGCTACTATAAAATCGTTGTGCGTTTCAAGCAGGATATTCACCACGCCATGATCGGCCTTGTTGTTAAGCGTTAACCACATACCCAATTTAGATACCGGCATTCCGCCCAAACCATATTTTTCGATTTTCTCCACATATTCATAAGCCTTTCCGATGTTCCGGTAGGTTTCAACATCCATTGCTCCTGAAGGATGCAACTGGTCGCCAAAATTGCAGGAAGCGCCGTATGAAATCATGGCAGCTGCCTCGTATTTGATCGCATCGGCATTTTTGAATCCACCAAACTCACCCCACGATTTATGAAATTTTCCACTCATGGCAACAATTGGATTTCCGTTCTGCAAATGGTATTTTGCTTCGAGCGGAAGCTTGTCATAACCGCCCCAGGTGGTTGGTAAGTCTTCCAATTCCTGATGGGTATTCATATCGTACAGGCGATTTACAAAACCTCCTTTATTCACCAGATGAGTTGCACTGTTGAAATAGACAGTAGCTTTTGGATGAAACTGAGTGACCAGTTCGCGAATTTCTTTCATGTGTGCCTTAATTGCAAGTGCGGCACTTTTCACCACTGCCGAATGGTCATTAATGTCAATTCCTTCTTTTTTCATTCGTGCCATGCAATACTGGCAATAACAACCATTATCCATCACATGGTAAATATCAAACCAAAAACCGTCAACCGGGTACTTTTCACAAATTTCCTTTACCTGTTTCATGATGTGTTGGTGATATGGACCACTATTGGCCGGGCAAAGCCACAACCAGGCATTTTCGGTTTTCACATCGGTTGGTTTGGCATCAAAATCCCAAAGGAGTCCCTGAAATTGTCCGTTTTTTTCACGGGCAACCCAGTCGGGATGCTCCGCAGCTTCGGTTGCCGACCAACCCACACTGTAATAAATCGGACATTTTACGCCAATCTCGTGACAAGCTTCGATCTGTGCTCCCAATAAATCGAACTTCAGATTGGGGTGCATTTTCCCCACTTTGGTCGGGTAATAACTCCAGCTGTGATGGCACTTCGAAAAAATGTTAATTTGATTGATGTGGCCAGTTTTCAATGCATCCTGCCATTGCTTTTTATCGAATTTCTCGCCAATTCCGGGAATAAATTCGGAAGTATGAAAATCGAGATGAACCTGCCTTGAAGGTAGTGGTTCGTTGATGGTTCGCTGCGATTGAGCTTTTGAGCAAACAGTTAATAATAAGCAAAATAATAGAATATTAATACGCTTCATAAGTCTAAATTTAGTTTTATAATACTGAAATATTGAATAGCATTTCAAAAAAATCTACCACTGAAAATGTACAGGATACTTTATATACTTCTCATAGACAGCCTTTACTGCTTCCGTTTCATCGTTTGACAAATTGGATAAATCCAGTGCTTTCAGATTTGAAAGTGACTGTTGTGAAGTTGACGCTCCGGGAATTACACAAGAAATCTCGTCGAACATTAATATCCATTTTAAAGCGATGGCAGCCAAATCCTGATCAGGGAAAATCGTTTTCAGTTTTTCAACTGCTTCCAGTCCTTTGGTATAATCTATTCCTGAAAAGGTCTCGCCTTTGTCAAAGGCCGCACCATCAATATTAAAATTGCGGTGATCATCTTTTGAAAATTTGGACCCTGTACTGAATTTACCTGTCAGCATTCCACTTGCCAACGGAACCCTGGCTATGATACCAATGTCTTTTCGTTTTGCCTCTTTAAAGAATAATTCAGACGGACGAGGACGGAACATATTGAAAATAATCTGAGCCGTGCAAACATTTGAGTATTCGAGAGCCTTCAATGCTTCCTCCGGTTTCTCGACGCTTACTCCCAGGTTCAGAATTTTTCCTTCCTGTTTCAGGGTATCGAATAATTCAAAAATCTCCGGCCGATAGTAAACCTGAGTTGGCGGACAATGCAATTGAATGAGATCCAAACAATCCAGATTCATATTTTTCAGGCTTGCTTCTACGAATTTTCGTAGAACAGCCGGTTGATAACCTTCATTTACATGCGGATTTAATTGCCTTCCGCACTTGGTAGCCACATAAACGCGTTCACTACGGGTTCGAAGCACCCGACCAATGGCCTTTTCGCTTAACCCATCATTGTAAACATCAGCTGTATCTATAAAATTAATTCCCGAGTCGATAGCCGTATTGATTGTCTCGTCTGCATTTGCATTGCTAAATGGTTCTCCCCATTTGCCGCCAACCTGCCAGGTTCCCAAACTTATTTCAGAAACATTAAAACCTGTTTTGCCAAGTCTTCTATATCTCATAGCATCCATTTATTTAATTATTAAACAATTAACTTCCATACCCTACAACAACATACAAATCTCATCAACTTATTTTTTTGAATTTGAAATCAATAAAACCGAAAGTAAATTGATGCCGGCCCTATTCGGCCCTTCATTTTCAAAGCGGCCAATCTCTCCGCCATTAAATCGTCCAAATACGGTAGTTGTTGGTAATAAATTCTGAATTACTTTATACTGCTGATTCTGCTCTGCATTCCAGCCGGCACAGCCAAAATAAATCCCAAAATCAGGATGCGTTTTCAAGTCACTAATAGCTGATTTCAAGATAGAATTTGCCTTTCTTTCGAGCGTTTCACTCTTATCTTTTAGTCCCATTGACTGACTTACCGTAAAATCGCCGGTAATCATTATCCCATAAAGGGTGCTCTCCGTAATTTGGCCATTATAAATTTGAAATGCCCAATCCGACTGTGAGCCTCCTATGATCCTCATCTCCGGAAAAACCTGACTTAGACCTTCTAAAACCCACATCTGCTTTGGAGTATGCATGTTGCCCATTTGAAAGTAAATTTTATTACCCGGGATATCCGTTTTGAATAGTCCTGCCAGACTTTTGGCTTTTTCATTATACTTAATTTTCTCAACGCTCATAATCTTTGAAATACTGTCCTTGTCAAACTTACTTTCCAATTGCCAATACTGATATTGATAAGGCGGCACAGGTATGTAGTGAAACTGGAAATCAGCTTTACCACCCATGGCAACTGCAATAAAACTTTGCTCCAATTGACCGGTAACTCCTGAAGGACCAATTACCGTATATTCCTTCCAATTACTTCCATCAAAAATAGTTGGAATTTTATCTTTATTGATGGCATCAATTGCATTCTTCACAACCATACGGTCTTCAACCCTTCCCATGATCCACAACAGCTTCGGCTTTTGTTTTCCGAATTTGGTGAGTGCCTGACTGACGGCATCTTTGACCATTTTGTCGGTGGTAATACTATCAGCAAAATGCCATTCAGTACGATCATTGGCAGTAGGAAGTTCAGCTAGTTTAACGATCGACTGACCCACAGTTATTCTGAGATCACGAAAGTTTTTTTGCCCAAAAACCAGCGAGTTGAAGAATAAAAGCAAGACAAATAAAAATTTAAGTTTCTGCATCCTAACTTATTGTTAAAATTAGAATTTTTTTATTCTGATGTCTTTAAACTGAACTTTCATTGGAGGGCCAACATGAACCTGAAGAGCCAGCAAGCCTGAAATCAACCGGGCTTTGTCGTAATCCCTGATTTCGGACATGACCACATCGTTGATGCGCAATACAATC
>JBBQMQ010000301.1:0-5659 GCA_038329115.1 Bacteroidales bacterium | reverse complement strand
CCACCGAAAAGCAATAGTTTTTCCGTTAAAGTGGTTTTTCCTGCATCGGGGTGACTGATAATGGCAAATGTGCGGCGGCGCTGAATTTCAGATTGTAAAGACATTATTTATAGTTGATTTTCTTATTCGATTTGTAGTTTTTTTTGAGTGCGCAAAGGTACGACATTTAGTGTGATTGAACAAACAAGTTTTTGGTGTCAATATAAATTTAAAAAAATACAGAAAAACTGAAATACGATATCTCTAATAATGGCAAGTTTATTCTGGTTTCAGGTATAGATTATTGAAATAAAAAGGTCGACTTTTAGGTCGACCTTTAGAAGCAAAAATTATAAACCAATGTCGTTTAGTTAGTTTTATTTCTTTGTGATACTTTGTGGCTTAGAGTCTTTGTGGCAAAAAATAACAGCCATTAAGTCATAAAAGCACTAAGGTTCACAAAGATTCCATTCAATGAAGACCCTTAACTTAACAACATTGAATTATAAACTAAAATTAATTCAGAAATGAAACTTATTAAAACTTGAAACCTAACGTTGCAACCAGATTATTGTTGAAAGTAATAACATGAGCTGGGTTTACATCTATAATATTTGTATTGTATGGGTAAAACGTTTCATCCAACATTTTGTTCATATAAGCAAAATCTAAAAACCATCCTGATTCATGATAACCGAAACCAGCAGTAATATATTTTGAATTATTGTGTAGGAAGTACTCTGAATCATTTCTGGTGGTATTATATAAAACTAATTTTTCGGCTTTCGAAGTTGTGGCACCAGTAGTATATGCATATCCTGCTCTTAAAGAAATGTTTTCGGTCAGCCTATACTCTCCACCTACTTTAAATGTATGCGATATCTTCAGCATTTGTGTCATTCCCTCGTTTTCGTTGATATAACTTGCTGAACTACCGTTGACATCCATAAATTTTAATGCACTATAATCCTTTAAGTTATATTCTAAACTAAGTAATCCTTTATTTTTGAGAATTAGCGCAATGCTTAAATTTAACTCAACCGGACTTTGAAGATTAAATTCATAAGATCCATAATTGTCAGATTTACCTGAAACGATACTATCCAAAAAATTACTATACATATTAGATTGAATACTTGAACTAAACGAATTATTTAGTAAATAAACCGTTGGTGTATTAATTGATAAACCTAAACGTAAGAAATCTATAGGCATAACAATAGCTCCCACTTTCAGATTAATTCCTGCTCCGGATGTAGAGAGAGAGTTTTTTAAAGTGTATCCTCCATATCTGTCATTGAAAGCTTCGCCGTATGTAGTGTTGGAATTATAATTTACGGATTGAATATTTGCAGTTGCTCCCAGAAAAAATGTATTACTAAAATTTCCCGCCCAACCCAGTGAGTATTCATTAATACCTCCGGTTTCGTTTGATGTGTAAGATGGAGTAACTTTTTCGCTACCGGTTAAATCAGATTTCCAACCAGCTTGTTCTTCGTTAATAAGAAAAGCTTCATATCCTAAAACGGAAAGAAAAGGAATGTCATTATTATCGTAGTTGATGTCATTACCGCCAAATATCTTATTTGTTGTTATTTCCGCATTAGTAGTCACATAGGCAATATAATCGGATAATGAAGACGATGACTTATCTCCGGCGATTCTTAAATTTCTATCGAAATTTTGTAATCTGTTATAACTAAATGACCAGTTTGAGTTGAGCAATCCTGTAGTTGCTCCATTTTCATTACTCCAGGTTGGTTTTGATACTATGTATGAAAAATTGTTGAAGCCAACTTTAAACAGATTATCACCACTACTTTTATCGTTCCAAACAGATTTCGTGTTTTGAAATAAAAAATTTAACGTTCCAACAAGTTCCGAACGCCTGTAAATACCTAGACCCGCAGGATTGTCTTTGATGGCAGATGCATCACCTCCTAATGCTCCAAAAGCACCGGCCATACTCATATATCGTGCAGTTCCGGTTATATCCGTTTGGGTTGTTTTTAAAGCGTCAAACTCTGTTTGAGCTATTGCAAGTGTTGATCCTAACAGTACTAATGTAATTATAATTAACTTTTTCATTTTTATTAATTTAATAATTTATAATTCAAATGAGTATTGGAAATTTATCTTCTTCCGCTACTTCCACCGCTTGAGCTTCCCGATGATCGTGAACCTCCACTGCTACTTCCACCGGAATTTGATGAACTATTACTACTTGAACTTCCTGATGAATATGAAGGTGCGCTATAAGAGTTTGATGAACGGGTACTATAGTTTGAATTGTTCCCGCTACTATACGTTGTACTTCTAGTTCCACTTGAGGAAGAAGTGCCCCTAACAGATCCACTATTGCCTGAAGAATAGGAATTGGTACGTGGACTTGTGTTTATAATTGTTCCTCTCGTGTTGCTTCCGGCGCTACGTGTATAATTATTGTTCGAATTATTATAATTGCCTGAATTGTAAGTTGATGTGTGAGATCGTGTGTTAATGTCATTGTTAACTTGTCTCGTTCCAACATTTCGAACAGCCCCTATTCCATTAGCAAAATTGGCTGTTGAACGAGAAGTTGAATTTCCGGTTGTGTTTTCGCGCGAAACATTACTATTTCTGATATTACTTCCACTAACTACAGTGTATGGATTTCTTGAGGTAGATGAACTAACACCACTACCTCCAACCATGGAAGATCTTGTATTAGTATTGGCAATGTTTCCTCCGGTACGGGGATTACCATTTGTATACGCTTGTTCTCGTCTGCTGTTCTCGTTATAAGTCGAATTTGTTGTATTACGTTCATTTAACCAATAACTCCCATTATAGCCATAACCTCCGTAAGGATATCCGTATCCGTAATAATCTCCATAACCATATCCTCCGTATCCATAATATCCGCCATATCCTCCATATCCTCCATAACCTCCATAACCATATCCACCATATCCGTAGTAACCGCCATAACCGAATCCTCCATACCCAAATCCATCATAAAAACTGTTAAATCCCCAAGGGCTATACCAACTGTTTCCCCAACCAAAATTTCCATAACTATATGGGCTTACATTGTAATTCCACCAATAAGGATTTGTCCACGTTGGAGTTACATACGCATAAGAACCATCAACATATACATTCCAATCAGTGTTGTCAAGCATATAAATATCATTGTACCGTGGATCACCTACAAAAATTTCATACTTTGGATTGTGAAAACGACGAATGCGTTCAGCATATTCCAAATCGGACTCATTACCTTTGAAACCATTCAGGTAGTGACCATTTTCCTGATAATTCTCTGTGCTGTCATTAGCTTGTGCTAAAACTTCAACAGTGTCACGTTGAACTACTTGCGCTATTCCGCCTTTTCTTTCGATATATACTATTTCCTTTGCTCCATTTTTAAACTTTGGAGCCACATTATTTGTTTTTTCTTTTTGAATGATTTTAGCATCGCTTGGTTTAAAATAGATATCATCGTAAACCTGTTGAGTCTGGCTGTATCCTACACATGGTAAAATGGTGGATAACAATAAAATAAATGTGAATCGTTTCATAATAATACCTCCTATATTTTATTTTGGGTGGTTGCTTTTTTTATTCAGATATTTCAACAAGAATCATGCCATCAGTGGCACTTGATAATGTTTTTACTCTTTGAATATTGATAAATCTGAATCGGTTGATTTGTTTCAAAAAAATGGTACTTTTGCACTTCTTTCTATTATCAGACAAAATTAGAACCAAAATGTTTAATCAGATTTGATAATGTTATTCAGTATTATTTAATTAAATATACAAACTATTAAATTTCAACTATATATGGAATATACAGAAGTTAGTTTTAGTATCGAACCTTACGAAGAATACATTTCAGATGTTCTTGCCTCGGAATTGGGTGAAATTGGTTTCGACAGTTTTGTGCCAACCGTTGAAGGCTTGGCTGCATATATTTTAGCAAAAGATTTCAACGAATCAAATGTTAAGAATTTGTTGGATGAATTTCCGTTTGAAACCTCCATCGACTACAAAGTTACACAAATAGAACCGAAAAACTGGAATGAAGAGTGGGAAAAACATTATTTTGAACCAATTGTCATTGGGAGTGAATGTGTTATACACAGTACATTTCATAAGAATATTCCTAAACTGAAGTATGATATTGTGATTGATCCGAAAATGGCTTTTGGTACAGGTCATCACGAAACTACTAGTTTGGTTATTGGTCAGCTTCTGAAAATGAATTTGGAAGGGAAAAAAGTGCTCGATATGGGATGTGGAACTGCTGTTTTAGCCATTCTGGCATCTATGCGCGGAGCTAAAAATCTGGTCGCTATCGACATTGACACGTGGTGTACAGAAAACTCTTTGGAAAATATTGCAATTAATAAAATTGAGGGAATTGAAGTTTTATTAGGTGGTGCTGAACTTCTTGAAGGGATGAAATTCGATATTATTCTGGCAAATATTAACCGGAATATTTTATTGGGAGATATGGATAAATATTCAGCCTGTTTGTTGAGCGGTGGTGAATTGTATATGAGCGGTTTCTACGTTGAAGATATTCCATTGATTGAAGCTGAAGCGAACCTGAATGGATTAAAATTAATTGAATATTCAGAAAAAAATAATTGGGTAGTAGTGAAAACGGTGAAAGAATAGACAGAATATTCGAGTAAAAAAACAAAAGAGGCTGTCTCAAAATAACATTTGATTCAGCCTCTTTTATGTATTCAAATTTGTAAGTGTTTTGCTTAGTCTACCTTTTTTATCAGATTCATTCCGGTTTGCAGCGCTTTTTCATTCATCGGAATCAAGTGATGATGACGTTCGGGGAGTGATTTCTTTAAACCTTTGAGGATGTTTTCAATTAATACAATCGGACGGACTTTAAGCAATCCACCCAGAATAATCATATTAATTGATTTCGTAGTATCGTTGGCATAACCATATTCGGTAGCATCAATCCGGTAAACGTTTATATCTTTGCGGGTTGGGAACTTTTTTAAACCATTGCCATCATATATCAGAGTTCCACCGGGTTTTACTTTGCTTTCAAAACGATCAAGCGAAGGTTGATTTAATACAATGGCTGTATCATACGAATTTAAAACAGGAGAGCTGATACGTTCATCGCTCAGAATAACGGTTACATTTGCCGTTCCACCACGTTGTTCAGGTCCGTACGAAGGCATCCAACTAACTTCCTGACCTTGCATAAGTCCTGAATAGGCAAGAATTTTACCCATTGAAAGTACTCCCTGACCACCAAAACCGGCTATAATTATTTCTTCTTTCATAGTATTAAATTATTAATAATTACCCTTAACCCCTAAAAGGGAGTAATAAGTCCCCTTGAGGGGATTTAGGGTCTATTCGTTTTTTAAATCGCCCAGCGGATATACAGGAAACATATTCTCTACCATCCAGTCGTTCGAAGCTTCTGGTGACATTTTCCACCCTGAATTACAGGTAGAAACAACTTCAACTACAGAAGTTCCCTTGCCTGCCATAGAGTTTTCAAATGCCTGACGAATGGCTTTTTTTGTTTTACGAACCGATGCAATTGTATGTACACTTTGGCGGGTAACATAGCAGGTTCCATCCAACTGAGCCAGTAATTTAGTGATATCTAGCGGATTTCCATTTAATGGAACAGTTCTACCATTAGGCG
>JBBQMQ010000300.1:0-5681 GCA_038329115.1 Bacteroidales bacterium | reverse complement strand
ATGTGCTTTTAATCCCCCATTTGACAATTCTAAAGGAGAAATAAAATCGATAAAAAGATAAGTGTAAAAATCAGAAGGAACAAAAAGCCTTCAATTAGCTTTATCTTTTTTGATCCAAAGCGATATTGTACAAAGTGCCTGAAATTCATTCAATTTATTCATTTTTAATAACAGACAAATATAACCAAGCCCGGAAAAGACATGAGGTAATTAAATTGATATTAGAGGTGAGTTTTATTGAAAACAGAAGGAATTTAAAAGGTATTTAAAGAGAATTGTGTTCAATTCTCTTCTTCCTTCTCTTCTTTTTTCAGATTTGAAATATAATTGGTAGGTGAGGTATCGTAGTATTTTCGGAATACTTTGGTGAAATATTGCGGATTTTCGAACCCTACCATATAGGCAATTTCAGAGATTGAAATTTTATTGCAGGACATTATTTGTGCAGCTCTTTTCATTCTTATTTCACGAATGAATTCGCCTGGAGCCATACCCAACAAAGCCATAAATTTTTTATAAAGTGTTGAAGATTCCATTCCCAAAGCAGAGGCAAATTTCTCGACACTAAACTCAGAATCAGCTATGTTTTCTTCAACAATTTCAAGCGCTTGTTTTAAAATTTTTTCATCAATGCTATTTACAATAATTTCCTTTGGCTGAATATCTTTGGAGCTAAAGGATTTACCTAGGCTTTCATCAACAGAATTCATGAAATACGCTTTGAGTTTATGCCGGTATTCAATGCTATTTTTAATTTTTAGCAATAGTATTTCAGGTACAAATGGCTTGGTTATATAATCGCTGGCCCCAATTTCAAGTCCTTTCAACTTATTTTCGTCAGAGTTTAAGGCCGTTAGCATAATAATTGGAATGTGGCTGGTTCTATTGTCTGATTTTAAAATACTTGTGACTTCAAAGCCATCCTTACCCGGCATCATTATATCGCAAATGATAATGTCAGGAATAATTTGAAATGCTTTTTCGACTCCCGAAATGCCATTTTCGGATGATTCAATTTTGCACGTAGCGCTCAGAATATCACCTATATAGAAAATCAAATCTTTGTTGTCTTCAATGACCAAAACCGTTGGCTTATTTTCATTATCAGAAATTGACGGTTTTTGTATGGTTTTTAATTCAAGATCTGCATCTGTAATTGATTCTATTTCAAGATCATTCTTTTTAAGTTCGGTAATAATCTTATAACTTCCAAACTGATCTTTTTCGGTTGGAAGTTCAATAATAAAAGTACTTCCTTTACCGGTTGTGCTTTCAACCGTAATGTCTCCGCTACAGAGAATTACCATGTCTTTCGCCAAAGCCAGCCCAATACCTGTTCCGCCGTAACTACTCGTAGTTGAATTATTGATCTGGTAAAACCGCTCAAAAATTGAATTGAGGTGTTCGGGAGCTATTCCGATTCCGGTATCAGTAATTCGAACAAGCATATTTCTTTCTTTTTTTTGGTTAAAAACCATGTCGACAGCTATAAATCCACCTTCAGGAGTGAATTTAAGCGCGTTTGAAATGATGTTTGAGATGATTTTTTCAAGCTTATCGGGATCGAACCAGCCTTGAAAAGCTTTTTCAGATGAATAGAACTGAATTGTGATCTTCTTACTTACTGCATATTGTAGAAAACGGTCAGCAATATTTTTTGTAAAATTCACCAGATCTCCGTTGAATAATTCAATGACCATTGTACCCGTTTCAATCTTACGAAAGTCGAGTAATTGATTGGTTAGTTGGGTTAAACGTTGTGTATTCCGGGCAATTAGAGAAAAATATTTTAATTCATTTTCTCTCGACAGGTTTTCTCTTGTTGAAGATAACAACTTAATAATTGGACCAGAAATCAGCATTAATGGGGTTCTGAATTCGTGAGAAATATTAATGAAGAATTTTGTTTTTAGTTGATTGAATGCGTTTTCGCGTTCTCTTTCCGTATGCTCGAGTTGCAAACTGTTTTTTAAGTGTAATTGGTACATCATTATTTCACGAACATAATACAAGCTTATTAGAATAATAATAGCATAGATTAAAAATGCCCATTTTGTTTTCCATGGAGGTGGAAGTATTTTAATCTTTAAGCGAGTTGGAGTTTCATTCCATACACCATCATTGTTTGCGGCTTTTACTAAAAAAACATATTCACCTTGGTTGAGGTTATTATAACCGGCAATTCTTCGTTTGGCATCGGTAGTTATCCAGTTTTCGTTATATCCTTCCATTTTATAGGCGAACCTGTTTTTTTCAGGCAAATGAAAATTTAAAGCGGTAAACTCCAATGCAAAATCAGCTTGCTTATAATTTAGCACGATTTCGTCAGTGCTTATAATGTCTTGTGTTAGCGGAGAATTTTTGTCGTTTGGATAAATTCCCACCGGTTTGCTGAATAATAGTAGTTCCGTGATAAATACAGGTGGAATAGTTGGATTATCCTTTATGCTGTCGGGATGAAAGCGATAAAAATTTTCATGTTTTCCACCAATATAGATGTAGCCTTTGCTATCTTTATAAAGCGATTCAACATTTATATTCAAACCATCCCGTGAGGTATAATTACTAATTGTCTTTTTTAATGGATCATATTTAGATATTCCGAATACCGAAGTGATCCACCAGTTACCATTATTATCTGTAATTGCCTGACCAACATTGTCAGAAAGCAATCCGTCTGATTTATTGTATGTTGTAAATGAATCTGATTCAGGATTGTATTTATTCAAACCGTTTTTCGTACAGATTAATACTAAACCCGAGTTATCGGTATATATGCCATCTCCATTGATGTATGGATCGCTGATTGAATTTTGATCTTTAATTGATGGTAAATATTGTGTAATTGCATGTGTTTTTGCATCAAATTTATTTAAGCCTCTATACGTCCCAACCCAAATATTTCCAATGCTATCTTCTTTGATACTTGTAACTTTGTAGTGTGAAAGTCCTTTCAAATCATCTCTGGTAAAATGGATGAATGAATTGGTTTGCTGATTTAAAAAGTCCAGGGATTCCTGAGTCGAAATCCATAAATTATTGTTTCGATCAACCTCAATAGCGTTTACAAAATCATGGAAAAGTGAATTTATTTCACCTTCTTTATGCTTGTATGATTTGATTACCTGATTGGTTCCCGGATCAAAAAGCATTAATCCGTTGGAAGTTCCTATCCAAATTTTACCGTCAGGGGTATAATGGAAACATGAAATAACAGCTTGAACAAACAAAGGATTGTTGGAAATTCGTTTGTACTCAAAATTATGAAGGTTAATTTTTATTAGTCCATCGCCATAAGTTCCGATAAATAGATTGTCATTTTTATCAGATATCATTGCTTTTACAAAATTCTGACGAATGGCAGTCGATTCCTTAGGAATTGCATGATAATAACCCGAAAATTTTTCAGCTTTTGGATTGAAATAAACAACTCCTTCAATCCCCACCCAAATCGTTCCATCGTTGGTCATTGAAATGGTAATCGGGCTTCCTTTTGGAAAGCTTTGCAAATTCAAAGGGTCATTTGAATAGGTAATAAAAGATTTATTAAGTGTATCAAATCGAACCAGATTTTTCCCTTGAAGCATCCAAAGAGAAGAATTAGCTTGAATCATACAACTTATTCCCATATCATTTAAACTATTGGATTTTCCAGAGAAATAAGAAGTGCATTTTTCTGTAACAGGATTAAAGTCAATAAGCTCTCCATTAATAAGTCCAAGCCAAAGATTCCCATTCGGATTTCGGAATATTGAAAGTACAATATTTGTTAGAAAATCACTGTCTGTTTTTATAGGAAAGTGTTTAATGCTCCCTGTTTTTGGGTCAAGTTTAGAAATACCCTGATAATAGTCTGATGTCCAAATATTGCCGTTGTCGTCAAAAGTTAAAGCTGTGATGCTGTTACCTTTAATGTTCAAAATCAGATCTTCTGAAACACCATATCGTACAAAATTGTCCTTTTCTTTATTGTATAAGTTAAGTCCCTGATCTGTTCCAACCCACAAATGGTAGTCTTTATCGAAACACAATTTTGTTATTCTATTGTTCGATATGCTATTTGCATTTTTAGGATTATGCTGGTATTTTTTAAAAGTTTGCCTGGCACGATCGAAAATATTTAACCCTGAATTTGTGCCAACCCACATTTGACCATCTTTATCTTCGGCCACGGATAAAACAGTATTACTGCTAATACTGCTCGAATCGGTTGCATTATGCTTGTATGTTTTAAATGTATAGCCATCGAAAAAATCCAACCCATCGTCAGTACACATCCATATAAAGCCTTGTTTATCCTGAAATATCTGATTGATATCACTGTTTGACAATCCGTCATCCAATGTTAACCGATGAAAAACCAAATCATTATTCCCGGCAAACAGCAAATTGGGGGAAACGATTAACCCCCAAATAAATAGATTCAGAATTGCGAATATCTTTAAACTCATGCTCAAAATTAAGATTATCCAGAAATAATTCATTGTAATCAGACCTTCTAAAAAAAATCCTAAGATAAATGCGTAAACACAGTTTTACAAAGAATGAACATTCAGAAATCCAGTTCAGAAAATAATTTTTCATTCATAATCCATTTTCCATCAGGGCAATAAACCCAAGCAATGCTCCCCAATGGTAGTAATTGTCGCCCATGCGTTTCCCTTCGGCCGGGTCTTTTACATTACCGGTAATGGCATTGTAGTTCTCGTAAATATAGCCGTTCAGTTTCACATTTTCCATCATCAGCCGGTTCGATTTTTCGGCTAATACTTTTCGTGCCTCAGGCAGATCGTAGTTTTTCAGTCCAAGATAAACCAGGAAATTCATCGGACCCCAAATCCGGCCACGCCAGTATTCCTGGTCTTTGAAAGCGGGATCATTCCTTGCAATCGAGGGCATCATCCATTCACCATTAAACTCTTCCGGATTGAGCAAATGCTCTTTCACCATTCGTTCGGCCTGTGCCTGTGTTGGTGCTTTGGCCAGTAACGGATAAAAATTGGTTGGCGAAATCCGCGATGAAAGTTCTCCGGTATCGGTCCGTTTGTTTTTGTACATTCCGGCTTTTTCGTCCCACAACTGAGCAAGGTTTTTACGGTAATAAGCTCCTCTAGCTTTCAACTCTTTGCTTTCCTCTTTTTTTCCAAGAATATTGGCAATATCGGCTAAGGCATCACAATCCATCACGTATAAACCCATCAATCCGGCATCGGCTAATTCGAGCATATGTGTTTGCTTATTAAAAGGGACCTTATCGTACATTGGGGAATTGTCCAAACCCGATTCGTAAGCTGCACCCTGCCAGTCGTTTGTTGCAAAATCACTTTTCAAAGGTGGTTCAACTGTGCTTGAACCCCAGCATAACAAACCTTTGTTATCGCGGTTTTTTGGCCACCAGCGGTTCCATCTTAGCAAATCGTCATACACATATTCGAGCAGCCATTTGTCCTGAAATTTGTGGTACAGTTCTTTGAAAACTAAACTGCCAACCGGTGGTTGCGAACGGTCGAACGAACCGCTTCCATATGATCCGGAAAAGTTAGGATTAAAGAATCCACCATCTGAGAAGGTGGACTTGAAAAGCCCCTATAAGGGGCCAAAGTCCAGATTCTATTGCTTAGTTCATTTTTTTTCTGATAACTGACAAGACTTAATTTTTGAAATTGCTCATGCCACAAAAT
>JBBQMQ010000299.1:0-5697 GCA_038329115.1 Bacteroidales bacterium | reverse complement strand
ACCCTTAACCCCAACATGGGGGATCGGCCTGTTTTAATTATTATCTATTTCTAAACCCTCAAAATTCCCCCTTTAGGGGGTTAGGGGGCAGCATTATACTTTGATTTCTACTTCTACTCCACTTGGTAATTCAAGTTTCATTAATGCATCAACAGTTTTGCTGGTTGAGCTGTAAATGTCGATCAGGCGTTTGTAAGAACAAAGTTCAAATTGTTCGCGCGATTTTTTGTTTACGAAAGTAGCACGGTTTACAGTGAAGATACGTTTGTGAGTTGGAAGTGGAATTGGACCGCTTACTACTGCACCGGTAGCTTTTACTGTCTTTACGATTTTTTCAGCTGATTTGTCAACCAAGTTGTGATCGTAAGATTTTAATTTGATACGAATTTTTTGACTCATAATGTTTAATTCAGCCCCTTAAATCCCCCGAAAGGGGACTTATAGTAAGCATTTTTTTATGTTATTACTTATATTTCCTATTTCGTTTAAACTTGAATTAAGAGTCATTCACTAATTACTCTGTTTCAACGAAATTTAATTCTTAAGCTCTTTAAAGTCCCCTTTCGGGGGATTTAGGGGGCTTCTTACAATAATTCTACTTTTCCTTTTGCATCCGCTACAACCACTTTGGCAATTGCATTGGTTACTTCGGCATAGTGATCGAATTCCATGGTTGAAGTTGCACGACCTGAAGAAATTGTACGTAAAGCAGTTACATATCCGAATGTTTCGGACAGTGGCACTTTTGCTTTTACAATTCTTGCTCCGGTACGGCTCGATTCCATTCCTTCTACTTGTCCACGACGTTTGTTCAAGTCACCAATTACATCACCCATGCTTTCTTCCGGTGTAACAACCTCCATTTTCATGATTGGTTCCAACAATACCGGTTTAGCTTTTGCACAAGCTGATTTGTAGGCTAATGACGCACAAATTTCGAAAGATAACTGATCCGAGTCAACCGCGTGGAATGAACCATCTAATACGGTAACTTTTAAATTATCCAATGGGAAACCGGCTAAAACACCGTTTTTCATTGCATTGGCAAAACCTTTCTGAATAGAAGGAATAAATTCTTTTGGAATGTTACCACCTTTTACCTGATCAACAAATTGAAGACTTCCACCCTCAAAATCTTTATCTCTTGGTTCTACTTTTACAATCATATCGGCAAACTTACCACGACCACCCGATTGTTTCTTATACGTTTCACGTAATTGAACCATTTGAGTAATTGCCTCTTTGTAAGATACTTGTGGACGACCTTGATTACATTCCACTTTGAACTCACGTTTCAAACGGTCGATAATGATTTCGAGGTGAAGTTCACCCATACCACTAATAATTGTTTGTCCTGATTGTTCTTCGGTATGAACAGTAAATGTTGGATCTTCTTCAGCTAATTTTGATAAGCCGATTCCTAATTTATCCAGATCTTTCTGTGTCTTTGGTTCAATAGAAATACCGATTACTGGTAATGGGAAATCCATTGATTCCAATGTAATCTGGTGATTTTCATCACATAAAGTATCACCGGTACGAATATCTTTAAATCCAACTCCTGCACCAATATCACCTGCTGAAATTACATCAACCGGATTTTGTTTGTTGGAGTGCATTTGGAAAATACGTGAAATACGTTCTTTTTTACCTGAACGGGTGTTATAAACATATGAACCAGCAGGAAGTTGTCCCGAATAAACTCTGAAGAAACACAAACGTCCAACATAAGGGTCGGTTGCAATCTTAAATGCTAACGCACACAATGGTTCGTCTGCATCAGGGTGACGGATAACTTGCTTATCTTCGAAACGTGGGTCGAAACCAATCGTTTCAGGAGTGTCCATTGGACTTGGCAAATAAGCACAAACTGCATCAAGCATTGTTTGAACTCCTTTGTTTTTGAATGCCGAACCACAAATCATTGGATTAATTTCCATTGATAAAGTTGCTTTGCGGATTGCCACTTTGATTTCATCAACTGTAATAGTTGAAGGATCATCAAAATATTTTTCCATCAATACATCGTCATATTCAGCAACAATTTCGAGCATTTTATCTCTCCATTCTTCCGCTTCTGCCAATAAATCAGCTGGAATTTCTTCTACAGAATACTCTGCTCCCATTGACTCATCATGCCAAAGAATTGCTTTCATGGTCACCAAATCAATAACGCCTTTGAATTTTTCTTCTGCGCCGATTGGAATTTGAATAGGGCAAGGTTTTGCACCCAGTACATCTTTTACCTGACGTACCACTTCATAAAAATCTGCACCCGAACGGTCCATCTTGTTTACAAATCCGATACGGGGCACATTATATTTGTCGGCCTGACGCCATACTGTTTCCGATTGTGGCTCAACACCACCAACGGCACAGAAAGTAGCAACAGCACCATCCAGAATACGCAATGAACGCTCTACCTCAACGGTAAAGTCAACGTGTCCCGGAGTATCAATTAAGTTGATTTTATATTTATCACCTAAATAATCCCAAGATGTTGTAGTAGCAGCAGAAGTGATTGTAATACCACGCTCCTGCTCTTGTTCCATCCAGTCCATCGTAGCTGCACCATCATGCACTTCACCGATCTTGTGTGTCAAGCCGGTGTAGAACAAGATACGCTCGGAAGTTGTTGTCTTTCCGGCGTCGATATGCGCCATGATACCGATGTTTCTATTATAAATTAAATCTGCTTTAGCCATTTGTTAACTGTAATTTTCTTTTTTATAAATACCTTGCTTCAATTAGAATCTAAAGTGTGCAAATGCGCGGTTAGCTTCAGCCATACGATGCATATCTTCCTTGCGTTTGAAAGCACCACCCTGGTTATTGAATGCGTCAACGATTTCGGCAGCCAATTTATCAGCCATCGAACGTCCTCCGCGTTTGCGAGAGTATAATATAAGATTTTTCATTGAAATTGATTCCTTGCGATCTGCACGGATTTCTGTAGGAACCTGGAATGTTGAACCACCGACACGGCGTGATTTTACTTCTACCAGCGGAGTGATATTTTCAAGTGCTTTTTTCCAAACTTCTAGTGGGGATTTTTCTTCGTTCGGCAACTTGTTTTTCACAGTTTCGAGCGATGAATAGAAAATGTCGAAGGCAGTAGATTTCTTGCCATCATACATCAAGTGATTGACAAATTTTGTCACCATTGATTCATTGAAAACCGGATCAGGTAATACGACCCTCTTTTTTGGTTTCGATTTTCTCATTTTACTTAAAAATTTCCGTTTTTGTTTTTTTGGTTGCTTTTAGTCTTACTTCAATAACTCCTCCGAGCTATTTACTCAACCTTTCATCTGCTACCTTAAAACTCAAACAAGTGTTTAAACTTGATTTTGTTAGTTTTTTTGAAAGGATTTGGATTTTAAAATCCAGAAATACTACTTATTTCTTTTTGCCGCCTTTTGCTGGTGCACCTTTTGCTGGTACTGCTCCTGCTTTAGGGCGTTTTGCTCCATATTTCGAACGACGTTGCGTGCGGCCATTAACGCCGGCTGTATCGAGTGTTCCACGAACCACGTGATAACGTACTCCCGGAAGGTCTTTCACACGACCACCACGAACCATTACGATTGAGTGTTCTTGTAAATTGTGTCCTTCGCCCGGAATGTAAGCATTCACTTCTTTTTGGTTAGTCAAACGTACACGAGCTACTTTACGCATAGCCGAGTTCGGTTTTTTTGGAGTTGTAGTGTACACACGAACACAAACACCGCGACGTTGTGGACATGAATCCAGTGCCGGCGACTTGCTTTTGTCAATGAGTTCTGCTCTTCCTTTTCTAACTAATTGCTGAATTGTAGGCATTTTACTTTGTTTTTAATATCTTTAAATTGCTTTATTTTATCCCTTTGGCTTTTCTCCAAAATGGGTTGCAAAGATAGATATAATATTTTAATTGACAATAGGGTTGTCGCAAATATTTTTAAATATACCGTAAAACGCTGTTTTCAAAGCAATTATCATTCATAAAACAAAGATAGTTTAAGTTTGAATTCAAAACCCAAAAACAGTCTGATTAAAATCAGATATTTTAATAAAACATGAATTCATCAACAAATATTATTGCAAAAAAGCCTATAATTTAAATATAAACGTATATTTGATTAATATTTAAACAATTAGTTGCCCATTCCAAATTAAATGAGTTCCTTTGTGCCCGATAAAGAAAGTGTATTTTTTCGACGACCTATTCCATGTCTTGTTTTCGATCAGAATTTGTTATATCAAACCGATACTATACTTATCTTGAATCACAATTATTTATTTTATTATTATTTTTTTATGAACATTTACGTAGGTAACTTAAGTTACAAAGTTAGAGAAGATGACCTGAAAGAGGTTATTGCAGAGTATGGTCAAGTTGATTCTTGTAAAATTATTCAAGATCGCGAAACCCGCAAATCAAAAGGTTTTGCATTTGTAGAAATGTCTGATGACGTTGCTGCTGCAAAAGTAATTGCTGAATTAAACGGAGCCGAATTTGATGGTCGCGCTATGGTTGTTAAAGAAGCAACTCCAAGAAACTAATAAAAATTAGTTTTAAAACTTATAAGAACTTCCATTATCGAAAGATGATGGAAGTTTTTTTTGTTGAACTACTTCTGTTTATTTCGGCTATAACCAAATAGTTTATGGCTTTTTATGTAATGATAAACGGGTTTAGGTATATAATTAATCAAACTGTCGTCCCCGTTTTCAATGAGTTTGGAAATATATTCCGAACTTATTTCCAGGTTTTTGGGCTGAATGCTTTTTAAAACAAGAATTTTTTTTGTTTCATTCAGGTATTTCCAAAGCAATTTATTGGCCTCTGAGAAGTGTGTATCTTCAGGATAAATGACTTTACCTGAATTCATGTCAATATACGGATACAAATACACTTTTACATTTTCCTGAAACAATGCTCCCATTGCTTCGAGCAGACCCCCACGCAAATCTGTATAATTGGAACTGTCCAGAATCTTATCAAATGAAGGCAATCCGACAACAATGCGCAACTTTATTAGTTTAAACTGCCCGAAATATTTTACAAGTTGAAAGTAACGGTAAAATTTTGATATCATTACACTCTGCCCCATCATATTCAGCAAATCAACCCGGTGCAGAAAATCTTTTTCATCCAGCTTTTCATTTTGCATGAGGTATTTCAATGAAATTTCACAAAATGCAATTGTGTTATCAGGTCTGTAATCTTCATCAAGCTTGAAATTTGCCAAACTATCTTCAATAAATTCCATTCCCAAATTATTAATTGGTCTGAAATAGCCTCTTAGCACAATGACATTCTTTTTATAAAGCATATCACCGGGTTGCTGTACCTTCCCCGATTGGTCGAACATAATGGCTGGAGTCATGTCATTACTCACCAGCATCAGATTAAGCAAACGGTTGTCAACCCACTCCAAATCAGGTCCTTCCACGTAAACATAATCAACTTCTACACGACCGATATCGAGGTTATCAAGCAACGATAACAGAACATCCCTGGGATCTTCCCACTGAAATAAGCCACCGTATATTAAATTGATGCCTAATGCACCAAGTGTATATTGTTGTAAAAGCGTATCATTTTCGTGTAACTTCACATGGATAAACATTTTATTAGGATGATACTTGTCGGTTCCTTCCACAGCAATTCCGAGCCATCCGTTTCCCTCATTTGTTTTGTTGAAATTAAGT